>JAESSX010000161.1 GCA_016763915.1 Rhodospirillales bacterium | reverse complement strand
TTTCCGGGGGTTCGTTTTTGGGAGCCTTTTTCGGGTCCGGCGGAGTCGGGCCGGGGTGTTTTCGGCGGATGATAATATCGCCGTTTTCCAGAACCTCCGGCGATTCATATTGCGGGATCGTCCGGAAAAACAACTCGAACGCCTTGAGAATTTGCCGCGTACCTTCCTTCAGCAACTCGGCCGGGGCGTCCGGCCCGGAAGAAGACGGCGCATCGGCGGCCGGGGCCGGGCCGGCGAAGGCGATCAGGCAGATCAACAACAATCCGAAACGCAACTTAGCCATGAGAAAACCTCCGTCAGCGGAACAAACACCTTGCCCGTATCCTTAGATTATAGACCAGGCATCAACAAGGCGCGAACAAGGCATTTTAATGGCGAAGGCAAAGAGGCGGAATGGATCATTTCCCGGCGGGCGAAGACAGGGCATTCAGGGCCAGGGCCAGCCGCGAGGACAAATTCGTCATCAGCAAAATCATGTGCCGGGAAATTTCAACCCCGTCTTCGGTGGCAACCTTTGTTTGGCCGCCGAAATCGAAAAACCGGGCTACGAAGACCTGTGGAAAATGTTTGGCCTCAACGACAAGGTGCGCCCCTTTCCGGGTAAAGGTTGCGCTTCTGAGTGGATACCCCTCGGGCAGGATGGCCGCGTTGTCTTGATCAGCGGCCAGGAGCGTCACGACATTCTGCCAGCGGGTCAGACCGGAACCGCGCCTCCGGGAGCCTTCGGTTCCGGTAGTGCCTTCGGTTGAATCAGACATGTTTTCCTCTCGATCTCATCCGGTGCATGGACATGGGCCGTGACCGGAACTGAGCGTTGTCTTGACTCTGTTTTTAAAGGCCGCCTGTAACGCTTGAATGAACGGCACATAAATATTATGTGAAGACATGTAACGGCTTGTTTCCAAGGGGTAGAGGCCGTTTGAGGCACCGCGAAACCCTGATTTCGCCGGCAATTCCCGGCCTCGCCCGGAATTTCTGCGCTTGAGCCCCCTGTCCGGAGCCGACCCTCATGAACAAACACCTGCTGATAGTTGAAGACGACGAACTGGTGCAGTCATTGCTGGCGGCCTATATGCAAAGTGAAGGATTCAAGGTCAGCCTCGCCACCACCGGCAAGGAAATGCTGGCCTGCATCGATTCCGAAGTTATCGACCTTGTCCTGCTCGACCTCGGCCTGCCCGACGAGGACGGCCTGGTGTTGGCGCGCCAGATTCGCGCCCGGTCGTCCCTGCCGATCATCGTGGTGACCGCCCGCAAGGACCAGAAAGACCGGCTGGCGGCGCTGGAAATCGGCGCCGACGATTATCTCACCAAGCCCTTCGACCCCGAGGAACTGGCCCTGAGAGTCCGCAACCTTCTAAGCCGGGTCGGCGAAGGGAATGCCGATAAGGCCTTGCGCCAACGCACCGAGATTTTCCGGTTCCATGATTGGACCCTGGACACCGGCGCACACAGCCTGGCCGATGGAGACAACAACAAGGTGTCCCTGACGCGGGCCGAATTCAATCTGCTGGCCGCCCTGGCCAAAGCGCCCAACAGAGTTCTCAGCCGCGATTACCTTCTCGACGCCATCAGCCAGGACGCCGACGCCCCGACCGACCGTTTGATCGACGTCCTGATCAGCCGGGTGCGCAAGAAAATCGAGTCCAATCCCAAAAAGCCGGAAATTATTACCACCGTCGTCGGCTGCGGCTACAAGTTCGTCGCCCGCATCAAGTGAAACTCACTTTTCCTGAACGGCGAAAAAAAAGGACCGGCACTTAGGGCCGGTCCAGTTGGCTATGGAGAATACGCCGGCTGGGGGGAACCGGGGTCTCCAGGGGTTACGTCAAAAGACGTTTAGGAATTTAAATTCCCTTCTCATGGGAACAGTTTTAGCAAGGCGGCATGAACTCGGGATGAACACCTTGTGAGAGAAATGTGAACGGGTATTAATGGCAAAGGCTGTGTTGCGCCGGACCATTGCGAAGGGTTCGTGCTACGCTCGGCCCGATAAAAAAAAGAAACTCTTATGGGAGAATTTTAAGAATGCTGAAAGTCCTGGGGCGCAAGACGTCCATCAACGTACAAAAGGTCATGTGGCTGAGCGGCGAGATGGGCCTTGATGTCGAACGCGTCGATATCGGCGGCACCTTCGGCGGCAACGATACGCCGGAATATCTGGCGAAAAACCCCAACGGACTGGTGCCGACGCTGGAAGACGGCGATTTCGTGCTTTGGGAATCCCAGGCCATCTGCCGCTATCTGGCCGATACATACGCCACCCCGCCCTGGGCGCCCGAAGACGCCGTCGGGCGCGCGCTGGCCGGACAATGGATGGACTGGTACATCACCAAAATGCACCCGCCGATGACGGTCATCTTCTGGGCCCTGATCCGCACCGCGCCCGAAGACCGCGATATGGACGCCGTCGACAAGGCCGTCGGCCAGGCGGCGGAATTGTGGACCCTGCTTGACGCGCAATTGGCAAAGGCCGACTTCCTGACCGGGGACGAGCCGACCATGGCGGACATCCCCGCCGGCTGTTCGGTCAACCGCTGGTACGCGATGGAGGTCGAGCGCCCGAACCTGCCCAACCTGGAGGCCTGGCACGGGCGGCTGAAGGAGCGCCCCGCCTACCAGGATCACGTCATCATGCCGCTGGTTTGACCATGAACGGGAACACGCTTTACCAGGGCTACAATCGCGCCGGGCTGGACGCCCAATACGACAACCGCGCCCGGGTGCCCGAACACGTCGAAATTCACGCCGCCTATCAGGCCGAGGGCGACGCCGTGCTGGCCGATTTCGAGACCCGGCTCGATGTCTCCTATGGCCCCAGCGATGAGGAAACCCTAGACATTTACCTTCCCGGCAATTCCGCCTCCGCCGCTGGCGGCGGCGCGCCGGTCAACGTCTTCCTGCACGGCGGCTACTGGTACAGCCGCCACAAGGACGACTTCCGTTTCCTGGCCCGCGGGCTGGTCCCGGCGGGTGCCGTCCTGGTCATCGTCAATTACGCCCTGATCCCGTCCGTGGACCTGTCCGAACTGGTGCGCCAGTGCCGCGCCGCCGTCGCCTGGACTTATCACAACGCCGCCGCCTTCGGCGGTGATGCGGAACGGCTTTACGTTTCCGGCCATTCCGCCGGCGGCCACCTGACGACGATGATGATGGCGGCCGACTGGCCGGCCTCCGGTCTGCCCGCCGACACGGTCAAGGGGGGCTGCGCGCTGAGCGGCCTTTACGATCTGACGCCGATCCCCCTGGGTTGCATGCACGACACCCTGGGCTTCACGCCGGAGCAGGTTGCCAGGAACAGCCCGATCGCCCTGGCGCCGCCCCCCGGCGCGCCGTTGATCGTCGCCGTCGGCGGCGACGAGAGCGAGGAATTCCTCCGCCAGAGCGGGGATTTCGCCGACCAGTGGCAAGCCGGCGGCACCCCGGTCCGGTCCATGGTGTTGCCCGGCATCAACCATTTCACCATTCTGGGCGAATTTGCCAATCCTGAGAGCGGCCTGACCAGGGCGGTGCAAAAGCAGATGGGACTCGGCTGACGTGGCCTTTTCCATCGACCTTTTCTGGTCCTTCCGCAGCCCCTATTGCTACCTGGCGCTGGACCGCCTGCTCGCCCTGGCCGAAAACCAGGACGTAGAAATCAACGTCCGCCCGGTCTACCCGATCGCCGTGCGCACACCGGATTTCTTCAATACCATCAACCCCCTTTACCGCTCTTATCACACCCTCGACAGCCACCGGGTGGCGGAAAGCCTGGGGCTTGCCTTCCGCCGCCCGATCCCCGACCCCATTCAAATGAACGACGGCATTCCCGACCCGGAACAGCCCTTTATCTTCAGCCTGACCCGGTTGGGACAGGCGGCGGTGATGGCCGGCAAAGGCCTGGAATTCCTCGACCAGGTATCGCGCATCCTGTGGGACGGCTCCATCGACGGCTGGGACCAGGGGGCGCATCTGGCGGACGCCATGACCCGGGCCGGGCTGGATGCGGAGAAGCTGGAAAGCGACGTCGCCGCCGAACCCCAAACGTTTGATGCCGCCATCGAGGAAAACCAGGCCGCCCACCTTGCCGCCGGGCACTGGGGCGTGCCGTTGATGGTGTTGGACGACGAGCCCTTCTACGGCCAGGACCGGATCGACCTGTTGATCCGGCGGATGCGGCAAAAGGGTCTTTAATCGTCGTCTTTGCCGTGGTGGGGCAGCAGATAAACCATCACATTGGCCACCAGCATGGTCCCCGCCAGCGCGTAGAACACCACCGCCAGGCCCCAGGTATCGGCGATCAGCCCGCCAGCCAGCGGCGCCGCCCCGGACAACAGCGATTGCGAGCCGAACATCACGCTGGTCGCACTTCCGGCCATGGCCGGCGGCGTCAGGTCCATCATCCAGCTATGCACCACGGGCCTGACCGCGAACAACATGAAACCGAGGAGCGAGATTCCGGCGATGAACAGGACCTCGTTGCCGGCCAGCGTGAGGGCGGCGATCACGATGGTCGAACCCGACAACCCGGCCAGCACCACCGGCCGGCGCCCGACCCGGTCCGACCAGGTGTCGGCGATGGGGCCGGCGATCATGCCGCCGAACTGCATGGCGGCGATGCCGATCCCGACCAGCGTCGGGCCGACTTTAAGAACATTGGCGAGATAGAGCGGAATAAACAGCAACAGGCCGCTTTGCGCCATGGAGCGCACCCCGGCCATCAACGCCAGCCCGACGACGCCCCGGTCCCGGAGCAGAATGGCGATGCCCTCGAAATACTCGGCCAGGCTCAGGCCCCGTTTCTTTTCTCCGTTCTGCCCGGACGGCGCGGAATCCCGCGCGATCAGCAACACTCCGATGACGGCGGCGAGGATAAATACCGGCAGGGCGCTGATTTTAACGGTGCTTTGCCACGTCAACCCGACCAAAAGGACGCCCATCGCCAGGGGGGCCATGATGTCGCCTAAACTGGCCCCGAAGGCATGGATGGAAAGCGCATACCCCCGGTTGTTGGGATAGAGCCTCGACAGGAACGAAATGGCGGGCGGGTGCCACAGGTTGTTGGTGCCCCCGATCAAAACCATCATCGCCACCAGGAACGTCATTTCCAACGCCCAGCCGAAGGCCATGAACGCCGCCGCGCCGAGCGACAGCGAGGCCACCATCATTATCACCCGGCGCCCCGTCACATCGACCAGCAGGCCGCTTCCGAAATTGGCCCCAAAGGCGCTGAAATGGAAAATGGTGAACAGCGCGCCGACCGCCGTATAGCTCAATTGCAGGTCGCGCTGGATAAACGGCAGCAGCACATAAATCGAACCGATGATCCAGTGCGTGCCGGCATGGCCGAGCCCGACCAGGAAAACGGTTCCCTGGTTTTTCCATTCCAGACCCGTCAGGCGTTCGATGGCGGCGATCAAGGGAGAATCCTCATAGCGGCAAAAGAGGATTGAATCTAGTCCCCCGCCGGGGACCGCGCAAGAACCCGCGCCGGGACGGACGAGGGATCAAAGGGGGGCCGATTATCTGTTTGCCTGTGAAAACGGAACCGGCAACAATGCGCCCCTTAATCAAAAACAACATCGTCCGGGAACACCATGGAAAACGTCACAGACCAGCTGATCATCGACAAAAAGGACGGCGTCGGCCGCATTACCTTCGACAACCAGGAACGGCGCAACGCGCTGACCTTTGAAATGTGGTGCGGGCTTCCCGTCGTTCTCGACGATTTCGCCACAGACGACACGGTCCGGGTGATCGTGCTGGCCGGGGCCGGCGGCAAGGCCTTTTCGGCCGGCGCCGATATTTCGCAGTTCGCCAAGAGGCGCTCGTCGGAAGACGCCGTCGCCATCTACAACGAGGCCGTCGCCGGCGCCACCCATGCGCTCGTCGGCGCTAAAAAACCCCTGATCGCCCAGATCGACGGCTTTTGCATCGGCGGCGGGCTCGGCGTCGCCATGTGCTGCGACCTGCGCATCGCCGCCAGCGATTCGCGCTTCGCCATTCCGGCGGCGAAACTGGGCCTGGGCTACAAGCTGGACGGGCTGAAAATCCTCGTCGATCAGATCGGCCCCTCGGCGGCCAAGGAAATCCTGTTCACGGCGCGCCAGTTCGACGCCGACGAGGCGTTTGCCATGGGGCTGATCAACCGGGTCGTCGCCCCCGGAGAGGTCGCCGCGTATGTCGACGACTATGCCCGATCCATCGCCGGCAACGCGCCGTTGACGGTGCTGGCGGCGAAAACGGTGATCGACG
Organism: Rhodospirillales bacterium; assembly: GCA_016763915.1. The sequence continues at coordinate 295 of JAESSX010000161.1, read as the reverse complement.
AGGCGATCAAGGACAAAGCCGAACGCGACCTGGAACTGTGCCAAAAGGTCGTCGATGACTGCTTCGCCTCCGACGACTACAAGGAAGGCCGCCAGGCCTTCATGGAAAAGCGCAAACCCGACTTCCAGGGGCGCTAACCGGCGTACCCGTAACGGCTGAGGGCTCCCCCCTACCCGGTCGCCGCCCGGCCCGCCGACGAACCGGCGGCGCGGCCGAACACGGCGCCCGACATCAGCCCGGTGCCGCCGGGATAGTTTTCGTAAAACAGGCCGCCGACCAGCTCACCGGCGGCGAA
>JAESSX010000160.1 GCA_016763915.1 Rhodospirillales bacterium | reverse complement strand
TTTTTTCCGTGCAGGACCGTTTGCAGCAGGTCGAGCGCCACCGCGCGGGCGGACTTGGTTCGGGGATTTCCGGTGGTCATGGGGCAGTCATGCCCGACACGCGCCCCGGCGGCAACCGTTTTAAGGCTTTTTTCCCGGAACCCGTCCCGGTACCGGCCTGAATTAGACACCGGACCCGGCCCTTGAGTGTCCTTGCCCGCCGCCGGTCGAGCAAATCGGCGGGCCGAAGGGGCTCGAGCCGACCCGGTACGGTGACTGGGAGCGCAAAGGCCGCGCCGTGGATTTTTAGCGACGGCGATGCGTTTTTCCTTGAAATTGTTCTATTTTTGTTCTATAAGTTCTTGACTCTGAAGACTGCCACTTACTAGCGAAAAAAATTACATTACTCAATTTTTAATTGTAATATGGCAGCCATGCGGTTTATACGACCCATTTCGGCAATGTTGCTGCTGGCCGGGGTGACGGTTCCCGTCGCCGCCCCGGGCCGGCCCGAAACTGTGCCGGGGCCGGTTTCGGCCCGGGTGTTGCGGGTGATTGACGGCGACACCATCGTCGTTCGCGCCCGCATTTGGCTGGGTCAGGACATCGACACCCAGGTTCGCCTGGAGGGCGTCGATGCACCCGAGCTCAGGGGCAAATGTGAACGCGAACGCCGCCTGGCGAAACGGGCCCGCGACCTGATTTTGACCAGAAGCGCCGTCGGCACGGTTGTGTTGAGCGATATTCACTATGGAAAATACGCCGGACGCGTGGTGGCCCGGGTGCGCTCGCCCGGCGGCGAGGATTTCTCGACGGCTCTTTTGAAGGCCGGGCTGGGCCGCCCTTATAAAGGCGGGCGCCGGTCGTCCTGGTGCGACGGGCGGTAAAAAAGAGCAGGCCATCCTTCCCCCAAGGCATCGCCCGGCGCCTTTCAGGGTGGGCCAAAATCGTTGCCCCGGCCTTTGAAGTGCGGCATCATCCAAAAAAAGTTCTTTTTAAAAACAATCAGCGGCTCTATCCAGGGGCCGAGCAGCGGTGGTTTGTTTCATGGGGTTTTTTGATTGGCTGGGTTTTCTCATCCCGGGGAAAAGGAAAGCGTCCGCGGAAAGGCTTTCCGAAATGGCTTTTATTCCGTCGGGCGGCGAGGCGACGACGCCGAAGATTCTTCTGACCCCGGTCGCCGGCGACAAGGGGGGGGCGGTGACCGGGCTGCTGGGCGCGTTGCTGACGGATATGGCCGGCGTTGAAGTTTTTCAACTGAAAAAAATTCTCAAAGTCCCCGACACCATCGAAGACCCCCTGGCGCGCCTGGTGATGGCCGCCGAGGAAGGCCGCGCCTGGTTGCAGGAACAGGGCGCCGATGTCCTGGTCTGGGGCAACATTTCGAAGGAAACAGGAGGATTGACCCTGAGGGTTCTCCCCGCCCCGGGTTCCGGCGCCGATCAGTCCCAGGCGACCGGTTATGGCGAAACCCTGGAAATCCCGGCGGATTTTTCCGATGAGCTGAAGCCATTGATCTGCGCCATGGTGATCGGAACCTTCGGCCCCACTTTCAAGGGCGTAAGGACGCGTCTCGGTGAGGCCCTGGGCGGTTATCTGGAACACGTCGCCCCGATGGCGGAAAGTCCGCCGGGCGGATTGCTGGATGCCCAGGAACTGTCGATCCTGAACGCCATCGGCAACGTGTACGTTGCCTATAGCCACCTCGGCGGCGGCGCGAAACAACTGAACCTTGCCGTCAAGGCTTACAGCCAAGCGGAAAAAAAGGTCGCCAAGGAAGCCCAGCCATTGGTCTGGGCCAGCATTCAGAATCATCTGGCGGCGGTCCTGCAGACTCAGGGCCAGATGAAAAAAGACCCCAAAGCCATGCGCCAGGCGGCGGTGATTTACAGCACCATCGGCGCCACCCTCAGTGAGGCGGCCAACCCCCACGAGTGGGGCGCGGCGCATGCGAACCTGGGCCGCACGCTTTATATTCTGGCTGGGCTCGAGGGCAAACCGGAATACCTGAAGCGCGCCGGCGGCGCCTACGAAGCGGCGCTGAAAGCCTGCGACAAGAATATCAATCCAGGCCGCTGGGCCGAGGTGACCAACCAGTACGGCGTCGTTCTGCTCGCCTTCGGCGAAGAAGCCGGTGCCGATACCGTTCTGGAAAAGGCCGTTTCCCGGTTTCGCGATGCCATGAAGGTCCACAAGCGGGACAAATCGCCGATCCTTTGGGCCCAGACCGCCAACAATTTAGGCGCCGCCTGCTTTGCGCTGGCCAAACGTAACTCCCAGAATTCGCTGCTTCGCGAAGCGTCGGACTGTTTCGAGGGCGCGACGGAAGTCTACCGTGCGCATGGGGTCGCCAAGCAGGCGGAGGTGATCGGCAAGAATCTGCACCGGGTGCAGCGGTTGTTGATTTCCCGCGGCGGGTAAGGCCGGCGCCCCATCGACAAAAAAGCCGGAAAGGTTTCCCTTCCCGGCTTTAGCCGTTCCCGCAACTGGGGACGGGTTTAACGGTTCTGGCGGTTGTCCACCAGGTCGTCGACCACCGCCGGGTCGGCGAGGGTCGAGGTATCCCCTAAGTTTGAATAATCGTTTTCGGCGATCTTGCGCAGGATCCGGCGCATGATCTTGCCGGAGCGGGTTTTCGGCAGGCCCGGCGCCCATTGCAGCCAATCGGGTTTGGCGATGGGGCCGATTTCCTTGCGCACCCACTGCACCAGTTCCTCATGCAGTTCATCGCTCGTCTCGACGCCGAGGATCAGGGTGACATAGGCGTAAATGCCCTGGCCCTTGATGTCGTGCGGCGCGCCGACAACGGCGGCTTCGGCGACTTTGGGGTGGGCGACGAGCGCGCTTTCGACTTCCGCCGTGCCCATGCGGTGCCCGGACACGTTGATGACGTCGTCGACCCGTCCGGTGATCCAGTAATAGCCGTCTTCGTCCCGGCGGCAGCCGTCGCCGGTGAAATACCTGCCGTGGTAGTTGGAAAAATACGTCTTCATGAACCGGTCATGGTCTTTGTAGAGGGTGCGCATCTGGCCGGGCCAGGAATCGGTAATACACAGGTTGCCGGAGGCGGCGCCGTCCAGTTGCTTGCCGTCGCCGTCGACAAGTTGCGGCTGGATGCCGAAAAACGGCCGCGTGGCCGAGCCGGGTTTGAGGTCGGTGGCGCCGGGCAGCGGGGTAATCAAAATGCCGCCGGTTTCGGTCTGCCACCAGGTATCGACGATGGGGCAGCGCGCGTCGCCGACGACGTTGTAATACCACATCCAGGCTTCCGGGT
>JAESSX010000159.1 GCA_016763915.1 Rhodospirillales bacterium | reverse complement strand
GTATGTGCAGGAAAAATACGGCCGCGACCATGTCGCCCAGATTATCACCTTTGGTAAACTGCAGGCCCGCGCCGTGCTGCGCGATGTCGGGCGGGTTCTGGAAATGGCCTATGGATATGTCGACAAGATCTGCAAGCTGGTGCCGTCCAATCCGGCCAACCCGCCGACCCTGGACGAAGCCTTGGCCGCCGAACCGCAACTGCGCCGCCTGGCCAAGGAAGACCCACAGGTCGACAAGCTGATCCGCATCGGACGCCAATTGGAAGGCCTGTACCGGCACGCCTCGACGCACGCCGCCGGCGTCGTCATCGGCGACCGGCCGCTGGATGAGCTGATCCCCCTTTACCGCGATCCGCGCTCCGACATGCCGGTGTCGGGGTTTTCCATGAAATACGTCGAGGCGGCGGGGCTGGTGAAATTCGACTTCCTCGGCCTCAAGACCCTGACCGTTCTGGCCAAGGCCGAACAGCTGGTCAGGGACTCCGGCCGGGACATCGACGTTTCCAAAATCCCGCTCGACGACAAGGCAACCTTCGTGATGATCGCCAAGGGCGACACCACCGGCGTGTTCCAGCTAGAATCATCGGGCATGGTGCAGGTGCTGAAAAGCCTGCGTCCCGACACCTTCGAGGACATTATCGCCGTCGTCGCGCTGTACCGGCCCGGGCCGATGGACAACATCCCAAGCTACATAAAGCGCAAACACGGCGAGGAAGAACCCGATTACCTGTATCCGACGCTGGAAGGCATCCTCAAGGAAACCTTCGGCATCATGATCTATCAGGAACAGGTGATGCAGATCGCCCAGGAACTGTCCGGTTATTCGCTCGGCGGCGCCGATCTGCTGCGCCGCGCCATGGGCAAGAAAATCAGAAAGGAAATGGAGGAACAGCGCCAGATTTTCGTGTCCGGCGCCGTCGCCAAGGGCGTGGCGGAAGAAAAGGCCAGTTCAATTTTCGACTTGGTCAACAAGTTCGCAGGCTACGGGTTCAATAAATCCCACGCCGCCGCCTATGCCCTGGTGGCCTACCAGACGGCCTACATGAAGGCCAATTTCCCGGTCGAATTCATGGCCGCCCTGATGACGCTGGATTTGGGCAACACCGACAAGCTGAGCGTCTTCAACCAGGAACTCCGCCAGATGGAAATTAAGGTGCGCGGCCCCGACATTAACGCGTCGGGCGCGGTGTTCACGGTTGAGCGGGAGGCAAACGGGCAGGGCGTTGTCCGCTACGCGCTCGGCGCCATCAAGAACGTCGGCGAGGCGGCCATGGAAAAGGTCGTCCAGGAACGCGAGGACAATGGCCCGTTCAAGGATTTGTTCGATTTCGCCATGCGCCTCGACCCCCATGTCGTCAACAAGCGCCAGATGGAAAACCTCGCCCGCGCGGGGGCCTTCGACAGCCTGTGTCCCAATCGCCGGCAGGTGCACGGAGCCATCGAGATGCTGCTGAAGATGGCGTCCATCGCTCACAATGAACGCGACAGCGGCCAGATGGGCCTGTTCGGCGGCGCTAGTAGCGAAGTCGGCGGGGGCGGCGCGCCGGTAGATGCCCCGGGCCTGCCGGACATTCCGGACTGGTCGACAATGGACCGCCTGAACGAGGAATTCGACGCCACCGGGCTGTACCTGTCCGGCCATCCGCTGGACGATTACGGCACCGCCATGAAACGGCTCAAGATCAAGTCCCAGGCCGACATCATCGCGATCGGAAAGTCCGGCTCGAAAGCCATGGCCGGTATCCTGCTGGCCGTCAGCGAACGGACCTCGAAAAAGGGCAACCGGTACGCGTTCCTGAGCTTTACCGACACCTCGGGGGTGTTCGAGGCGATCTGTTTTTCCGAAATCCTGTCGGAAAAGCGCGACCTTCTGGTGCCCGGCAATTCGTTTTTCATCCGCGCCCAATACGACGCTGAGGAAGGCCGGTTTTCCGTGAATGTCCTGCAACTGCTTGAAACAGCAGCCGATTCCGCCGTTCCCGGCCTGGCCGTTGTGGTCGAATCCGAAAAGCCCCTGCGCGCCCTACGCGATATCCTCTCCGACGGCAGCCGGGGCAGGGGGCATGTGACGGTGATCTCGCGCCTCGGGGAAGGCTCGGAAGTCGAACTCGGACTGCGCGGCGGCTATGCGTTGACGCCGGACAAGATCAATGCCGTGCGCGCCATTCCCGGCATCATCGAAACCAGAGAAATATAACGTCTTCCGGCTTTTTCGGTCTTGCTTTCCTTTTCTACAGGGTTTAGAAAACGCTCGATTTCACACGCGGGGATTTCGGTGTGTGGCGCAAATTCGCCACCTCGCCGTTCCGGTGTTCTGTCAACCGGCAGGACCAAGCCCGCGGAGGTATAACCGGAGAAGGATTAAGAATCATGGCGCTTCCCGCCTTTACTATGCGTCAGCTATTGGAAGCTGGCGTACATTACGGACACAGCACGCGGCGCTGGAACCCGAAAATGGCCCCGTACCTGTTCGGCGCCCGCAACGGCATCCACATCATCGACCTGCAACAGACCGTGCCCATGCTGCACCAGGCCATGGTCGCGGTTAAAGACGTCGTCGCCGCCGGCGGGCGGGTACTGTTCGTCGGCACCAAGCGCCAGGCTTCGAGCCGCGTCGCCGACGCCGCCAAGCGGTGTGGCCAGTATTACGTCAATCACCGCTGGCTCGGCGGCATGATGACCAACTGGAAGACGATTTCCAATTCCATCAAGCGTCTGCGCGACCTCGACGACCAATTGTCCGGGGAAACCGTCGGCCTGACGAAAAAGGAACTGTTGGGACTGACCCGCGAGCAGAACAAGCTGGAACGCGCGCTGGGCGGCATCAAGGAAATGGGCGGTCTGCCGGATATTCTGATTGTTATCGACACCAACAAGGAAGGCATTGCCGTGGCCGAGGCCAACAAGCTCGGTATTCCGGTGGTCGGCATCATCGATTCCAACAGCCAGCCCGACGGCATCACCTATCCGGTGGCCGGCAACGACGATGCTATCCGCGCCATCAACATGTACTGCGACCTGATGGTCGGCTCGGTGCTCGACGGCATCCAGCAGGAAGTCACCACCGCCGGTGGCGATATCGGTGCATCCGCCGAAGGCCCTGTGGAATCCCTGCCCAAGCAAACTTCTGAGGAAAAAGCCAAAGCCGGTAAACCGGCCGCCAAGACGGAAAAGAAAGCGGCCAAACCCGCGGCGAAAAAGGCCCCGGCCGAAAAGTCCGGCGACAAAGCGGCTAAGGACGAAAAGGAACCGGCCGAGAAACCCTCCAAAGAGGCGGCCAAGGACGATGAGCCGAAGGCCGATGAGCCGAAGGCCGATGAGCCGAAGGCCGAGGAGCCGAAGGCCGAGGAACCGAAGGCCGAGGAACCGAAGGCCGAGGCCAAGGCAGAGAAATCAGACGATTGAACGACCTGAAACCCGGCCACTGCCGAGGCAGGGTTCCGTGTGTTTTTAATTGTTAAATACAAATATTAAGCAAGAGGTCTAAGATGGTTGAAGTCACCGCC
>JAESSX010000158.1 GCA_016763915.1 Rhodospirillales bacterium | reverse complement strand
TGGTGGCGAACAGCCGCCCCAGCCGCGTGCCCTGAAGCACCACCAACTCGTAGTCCAGATAGCGCAGCGTCACCACGGGTCCGTCGGGCACCCCCCAGATCAGGGCCAGCACTGCCAGCGGCATTGCCAACAGCAAGGCCTTGCGCGCACCGGCGTTCAGGAACGGCACCGCGAAGGCGCCCAACACCAGGATCAGCCCGGGCGGAAAGGTGGTCATCATTCGCCGTCGTCCCCGTAGTAAGCGTCGTCGCGTTTGAGGAAAAAGCCGAGGCCCTTGGCGAAGAAGACCATGACCGCGCAGGTCAGCAGGCCGTACCAGGAATAGAAACCGAAGCTGCCGTCGATGTCGAAATACGGGTGAGGCGTCAGCATCAGGTCGGCCAGGGTAAGGACGGCGAGCACCGCGATGCCGCCCCGCCACAAGAGCCGGATTGTCGCTGGCCGGACCAGCCAGTGCGGCTCGGAGCGTTTGCGGGCTTTGACGTTCATGGCGCCCCCCCCATCAGTTGCCGGGCCAGCCCGAGCGGCCCGTCCGGAAACAGGAACAATGCCACGGTGCCTGCCGCCGTTATGATCAGGGCGATGACGATGAAGACCGGCGCCTCGCCGTGCTCGACGCGCGGCGCGTGTTTTTTTCCTTTCCCCTTCGCACCGGCCGCCAGGGCCTTGGCCGTCGGGTCTTTGCGGAAGAAGGCGGCGTAGACGATGGGCAGGAAGTAGCCGGCGTTGAGAAGCGTGCTGAGCACGATCACCGCCACGGCGGCCATTTGCCCGGCCTCGAACGCGCCTGTGAGGATGTACCACTTGGAGACAAACCCGGCGGTCGGCGGCAACCCGATCATGCTCAGCGCGCCGATGAAGAACGCCCCCATGGTCCAGGGCATGCGCCGGCCGATACCATCGAGTTGGCTGACCAGGGTCTTGTTGCTGGCCACCATGATCGAGCCGGCGGCGAAGAACAGCGTGATCTTGCCGAAGGCGTGGGCGGCGATGTGGAAGGCCGCGCCCATGACCGAGATCGGCGACAGGATGGCGGCGGCGAGGACCACGTAAGAGAGCTGGCTGATCGTCGAATAGGCCAGACGGCGTTTCAGGTTGTCGGAGCGCAACGCGATCACCGAGGCGACGATGATGGTGAAACCGGCTACGTAGAGCAGCCAGCCGCTGCTGAACTCGCGGGTCAGGGTCTCGACGCCGAAAATATAGACAATCACCTTGACGACGGCGAATACCCCGGCCTTGACCACGGCGACGGCGTGCAGCAGTGCGCTAACCGGCGTCGGCGCCACCATCGCCGCCGGCAGCCAGCGGTGGAACGGCATCAACGCCGCCTTGCCGATGCCGAACATATAAAGGCCGAAAAGGATCGCCGCCGGCAGGCCGTCGGCCTTACCGGCCAGAATGCCGCCCGGCGTGAAATCCAGGGTTCCGGTCAGGAACCATGTCCAGATGATGGCGAACAGCAGGAACAGGATCGAGGTGCCCATCAGAATGCCGAGGTATACCCGCCCGGCGCGCCTGGCCTCGTCGGTGCCGTTATGGGTGACCAGGGGAAAGGTGGAAAGGGTCAGGACCTCGTAGAACAGGAACAGGGTCAGCATATTGCCGGCAAAGGCGATGCCTATGGAGGCGCTGATGGCGACGGCGAAAAAGACATAAAACCGGGTCTGGTTCTGCTCATCGTGGCCGCGCATGTAACCGATGGAATAGATCGAGGTGACGATCCACAGGAAACTGGCGATCCCGGCGAATATCATGCCCAGCGGCTCGACCGTGAAGCTGATGGTCAATCCAGGCAGCATTTCCATCATATCCACCGACGGCCTCTGTCCGGCGGCGACGAGCGGATACAGGTCGGCGACCAGCACAAAAAGAACCACCCCCGATGCCAGCGTAACCGCCTCGCGCAGGTTCGGACGTGATCCGGTCACGGCAATCAGCCCGGCGCCCACCAATGGCGTAAGGACGGCGTAAAGAATGGTTTCCTCGACGCTCACTGGATGCCCCCGAGGAGCGCTTCCGCCGCGCCGGTTGCGATATCCATCGTCAGCGTGGCCTGGACGCCGAAAAACAGCGACAGGGCGATCAAAATCCACATCGGCGCCAGCATCGACCAGGGGGCTTCGCTTACCGTGGCGGCTTTTTTATCGCGGGGCTGGAAATAGGCGGCCTCGACCACGCGCCAGATGTAAACGACGGCCAGCAGGGAACTGATCAGGATGGCGACGACCGCCGGCCACCAGCCCTTTTCAATGGCGGCCTGCAGTAAATACCACTTGGAAACGAAGCCGGCCGTCAGCGGCACCCCGATCAGCCCGAACCCGCCGGCGACGAAAGCCGCCATGGTTACCGGCATGACTTTGGCCAACCCTTTCATGTCGTCGATTTTGACCGACCCCGTGCGCAGGAAAATGCAGCCCATGACCATGAACAGGCCGGCTTTGATCATGGCGTGATTGAACAGGTGCACGATCCCCGCGGCCATGCCGAGGACCGACGCCATGGAGATGCCGAGCACGATGTAGCCGATCTGGGCCAGCGACGAATAGGCCAGCAATCGTTTGACGTTGCCCTGATAGATGGCCACCAATGAGGCGCCGATCATGGCGATGACGGCCAGCCCTGAGAGCATTTCCGCGAGCCCGAAGTCGTCGAACACACCGGCGCCGCCGAACACCGTGAAAATGATCCGCATCATGGCGTACACCGCGATCTTGGTTCCGGTGGCGGCCAGAAACACGCTGACCACCGACGGCGCATGGGCATAGGCATTGGGCAGCCACATGTGCAACGGCACCAGCGCCAGTTTCAGGCCCAGCCCCACGGTGAGGAAGGCCAGCGCCACCAGGACCGTGCGGCTGTCCGCGATGGCCGGAATCAGGGTCGCCAGATCGGCCATGTTCAGCGAACCCGTCGCCATGTACATCATGCCGACGCCGATGATGTAGAAGGTCGCCCCGATGGTGCCCATGATCAGGTAGCGGTACGCCGCCGTCAGCGCCCGGCGGTCGCGGCCGAGGCTGATCATTACGTAGGACGACAACGACGAAACTTCCAGAAACACGAACAGGTTGAACATGTCGCCGGTAATGGCGATACCCAACAGGCCGGCGAGGTTCAGCAGGTACATGCAATAAAACAGATAGATGCGCTCGACCGGAATTTCCGCCCCGACGCTGGCCCGCGCATAGGGCATGACGACGGACCCGATCAGGGTGACGATGACCAGCATGAAGGCATTGGCAAGGTCGATCCGGTATTCGATGCCCCAGGGCGCCTCCCAGCCGCCGAGGGCATACACGACGACCCCCGTTTCCAGGACCCGATCCAACAAGGCCAGGGCGACCGCCAGCGACATCCAGGTGACCGCCGTCGCCACCACCCAGGCGGCATTGGGACGGCGCAGCAACAGACACACCGGCGCCGCCAGCAATGCCAGCACAACCTGCAGGATGGCGAGATGGGTGGAGACAAACGCGGCCATCAGTCTTCTTTCTCCTGGGCTTCGATCTCGTCATCCTCGATGGTGCCGTAGGCATCCCGGATGCGCACCACCAACGCCAGCCCGAGCGCCGTCGTCGCCACGCCGACGACAATGGCGGTCAGGATCAGGACATGGGGCAGGGGGTTGGAATAGGTGGTGATGCCGTCGGCCAGTATCGGCGCCGTGCCGCCCCTGACCTTGCCCATGGTGATGTAGAACACGAACACGGAAACCTGGAAGATGTTCAGGCCGACGATCTTCTTGATCAGGTTGTCGTGCGCAATGACGATATAAAACCCGGTCATCATCAGAACGATGACGATCCAGTAATTCAACAGGCCGGGAAATTCACCAAGGTATTCCATAACTCAGTGTTCCTGGCGCGCGAAGGTGAAGAAAATGGAAACCATCGCCGCCGCCACGGTAATGCCGACGCCCAGTTCGATCAGCAGAATGCCCAAGTGCTGGCCCGCGACCATGTCGCCGGCGAGGACCGAATAATCCAGGAAATTCCCCCCCATCAGCATGGTCGTCACGCCGACCAGGGAATACAGCAACACCCCCGCCGCCAGACCCATCCGGGTGAGGCGCGCCGAAATCACGGAGCGCGCGGTGTCGATGTCGAAAATCAGCGCGTACAGGATGAACCCGGCGGCAAAGATCACGCCGGCCTGGAACCCGCCGCCGGGGCCGAAATCGCCGTGCCACTGGACATAGAACGCAAACAATAGAATGACCGGGATCAGAAGTTTCGAGACCACGCGCAGGATTACGTTCTGGCGCATACTGTCGCGCAATTCGCCGGGCTCCATGCGTTTGGTGCGCCGGCGGCCGAACCTAGCCCGCCCGATGATCAACAACACGCCGGCGGCGGCGGTAAAGATCACGAACACCTCGCCCAAAGTGTCATAGCCCCGGTAACTGGCCAGCACCGAGGTGACCACGTTGGGAAGGCCCGTGTGGTCGGCGGATTTTTCCAGATAATAAGGCGCGACATGCTGGTGAATAGCCGCCGTGGGATCCCCGTAGAACGGCATGTCCAGGGTCCCGTAAACCAGGGTGGCCCCGGTCAGCAGCACCAGGACCAACGCCCACGGATGGTTCGTGCGGTGCACCTTTTCCTCGCTGGTCGTCAACGACAGGGTGCCCAGCATCAACACCGTTGAAATCCCGGCGCCGACGGCGGCTTCGGTAAAGGCGACATCGACGGCGTCCAGCACCACGTACAGCACGGCGGCGGTGAGGCTGAAAATGCCGGTCAGCATGACCACGGCAAACAGATTGCGAAGCCGCGCCACGGCGATCCCGATCACGGTCATGAAGCCCATCAGCGAAAGGACGATTATGTCTTCGATGATGTTTCTCCCTTCCCGTCCCCGGCGGCGCCGGCTTCCGATTTTTCGGCCTGCGGGACAACCCCGCCATGCAGGGCGGCGCGCGCCAGGGCATGGGTCGCCGTCGGGCTGGTAAACAGAATGAAGGCGATGATCAGGGCCAGCTTGATGGTGACGATGGTCAACCCGGCCTGGATCATCAGTCCGGCCATGATCGCGCCGGCGCCCAGGGTGTCGATGATGCCGGCGCCATGCATGCGCGCGAACACGTCGGGCAGGCGAATGAGCCCGATGCCGCCGATGATCAACATGACCGCCCCCAGGCCAAGCAGTCCCCAACTGACAATATCCAACGCCAGGGCCATCAGATATCCCCCAGTTCGTCGCCGCCGGTGGGCCGGCCCATATGGAAAAATTCGACGTATTTGGACACCGCGATGGTGCCGATGAAGTTGATCAGCGCGTAAACCAGCGCCAGGTCCAGAAATTCGGGACGCCCGCTGAGAAACCCATAGACGGAAATCAGCACCACGGTCAGGGTGCCGAAGGCGTTGACCGACAAAATCCGGTCGTAAACGGTCGGCCCCTTGATGGAGCGAAAAACGGCGAGAACCATGCTCACCAGGACGGCGGCGGCGACGGCGCCCATCATTTGACCGATCCTCCGGTGGTTTGAACAAGCGGATCGTTGCGGTCCGGGTGGGCTTCCATGTTGGTGGCGCGGCGGTCCATTTCCCCGGTTTGCAGGTCGCCGGCGGTGTCCGAGGTCAGGGCATGAATGGTCAGGATGTCCTTATTGACCTCGTTCGTCACCGTGCCCGGCGTCAGGGTGATGGAATTGGCGTAAACGACCTGCCCCAGTTCGGTTTTCTGGGTCGACCGAACCTTGAAAATCGACGGCCGGATCGGCATGTCGCGCGAAACAATGGCGCGGGCGACATGGAAATTCGATTTGACGATTTCCTTGATCAGCCAGGGCCAGTACAGGAACACCCGTCCGCTCAGGTGAATGGGATGGCCTTCGTGGTCGATGACGTCCATGTGGTGGGCGACCCAGACGATAATACCGACCGAGGCGACGCCGAGACCGAGCAGAAGCGCTGCGAAATATCCGGAAAGCAACAGCCACAAACCGAAAAGAGCAAGACCTAGACTGATCGCATGCAGCAAAATTCAGTGCTCCCCAAAGGCCGGAAAACCCACCCGTGACCATCCGGAAGGATAGGGGCAGCGCCCCGGGTAGGCCAGACTTTAATAGAGTTCATAACAGGGATTTCGGAATCAAAACAATCGCGGAAATTGAAGCCTTGTGATGAAACAGGCGTATGGGCTATGGCTGGCATAAGTAATCTTTTTTTGAAGGGATTTTCAAGATGAAAAATCGCCTGATTTATTGTTTTATTACGACGCTCCTCCTGATCCCCGGTATTGCTGGCGCCGAGGGGGAAAAGCCGTTCATGCCGTTGCGCTTCCTTAGCCCCGAACTGGCAACCCAAGCCGTCGCCGCCGCCGTCGGGGATTGCACCAAACGAGGCTACAAAGTGTCCGCCGCCGTCGTCGACCGGGCCGGCAATCTGGCCGCGTTCCTGAGGAATCCGTTATCCGGCCCGCATACGATCAAGGTCGCTCAGCGCAAGGCCTTTTCCTCGGCCACCCTGCAGGCTCCGACCTCGCAGATGTCGTCGCGCGCGGACCTCAGCTTCGCACCCGGAATCCTGCTGATTGTCGGCGGCGTTCCGATCAATGTGGGCGGGAATTTCTACGGCGGCGTCGCCGTCGCCGGCGCCGAGCCGAAAATCGACGAAGAATGCGCCCAGACCGGCGTTGACGCCATCACCGAAACCCTTGAATTCGCCGACTGATGGTTAGCGTCCTCCGCGCCGCCGCGTTTTTGGGCCTGTGGGCTTTGCCGTTCGCCCCGTCCGTCGGCGCCGAGGCCGGGGAGACGTTCCGTTGGGACCAGTTGACGATCGTCACCAGCAGCGGTCAAAGCCGTGCCTTCCGGGTCGAGGTCGCCGAAACTCCGCGGCAACGGGTTCAGGGCCTGCAACTTCGCCGCGGTCTGGAGTCCGGCGACGGCATGCTGTTCGATCTCGAAGTCGTGCAGCCGGTCGGTATGTGGATGAAAAACACCTTTGTGTCGCTGGATATGCTTTTTATCGCCGCCGACGGTCAGATTCTCAACATCGCCCGCGGCACGACGCCGCTGTCGCTGGCAACCATCCCGTCGGCGGGGCCGGTGCGCGGCGTGCTGGAAATCCGGGCCGGAACGGCGGACCGGCTCGGCATCAAGGCCGGCGACATGGTTCAATACCCGATTTTTCAGTAACAACGGCCTTTTGCAAGCGCAAGTCCGCACCCCGGACTTGCGCCGCAAATCTCCACGGCGTACCTTCCGCCTAAGCTGGAACGGTCGACCGGGGCGTGGCGCAGTCTGGTAGCGCACCTCGTTTGGGACGAGGGGGTCGGAGGTTCGAATCCTCTCGCCCCGACCATTTCCAGCGGTTAGATTATTTGGTTTATTTGGGACACGTTTTACGTTTCTCAGGTTCCAAGGAGGCCGTCCGATGACCGATGTTCGTATTTACAAGCCTTCCAAGAATGCCATGCAGTCCGGGCGTCGCAACGTCCTTAGCTGGGTTCTTGAATTTGAACCGGGGGAGGCTAAACAGACGGACCCCCTGATGGGATGGATCGGGTCCGGCGACACCCGCGCCCAGGTCCGGCTTAAATTCGACAGCAAGGAAGAAGTCGTCACGTTTGCCAAAAAAAACGGCCTGTCGGCCCGGGTCCAGAATCCCAAGAAGAAACGGATCAAGCCCAAGAATTACTCCGATAATTTCAGCTTCCATCGGTCTTTCTAGAGCACCCGTAGCTCAACCGGATAGAGCGCGGGATTTCTAATCCCGAGGTTGCAGGTTCGAGTCCTGCCGGGCGCGCCATCATTAAATTCCAGAAGTTGTTCCCGGTGTTGGGGGAGACGGGTTTCTTATGGCGCCGGAACGGGGCTAATATATCCCCATCATGGCCGATCATC
>JAESSX010000009.1 GCA_016763915.1 Rhodospirillales bacterium | reverse complement strand
TGACGGTCCTGCCCCACCTGTCCGGACAGCCCCGCGAGCAGGGCGGGGGCGGGCCTTCCGCCGTCCAGTCCTTTATCCGCCGCCATTGCCGCGCCGTCACCCTGGCAGCGCTGGCGGCCGGGATTGCGTCGGCGCTGGCCCTGCCGTGGGCGGCGTTCGATTTCGATCCCATGAACCTGCGCGACCCCAACACCGAATCCGTGTCGACAATTTTCGACCTGATGGAGGACCGGCGCACCAGTCCCTATTCGGTGACCGTTCTTAACCGCAGCCTGGACGAAGCCCGGGACCTGGCGGAAAAAATGAGCGCCCTGGAGCTGATCGACGGCACCGCCACCCTGGCCGATTACATTCCCGCCGATCAGCAGGAAAAGCTGGACGTCATTTCCTCCATGGCGCTGTTTTTAGGCCCCGCCTTTGCCTCCGCCGGGGCCGCCGGGAGGCCCGGCCCGGCCGAGCTGGACATGGCGCTGGCGCGTGTCCGGGTCAAGCTTCGCGCCCTCGCCGAGCGGTCGGGCACGAGTGCGGAAAAGAAAGCCGCCGGGGCGTTGTTGCAGACCCTGGCCGGCATGTTTGAAGTGCTCGGCAACGGCGGCGCCGACCGGCAGGCCATTCTCAAGGAGTATGAGGCCCGGTTGCTGAGGGCGTTGCCGGGGCGGCTTCAGGCCCTGAACATGGCCCTGCAGGCGGGGCCGGTGACCATCGATAGCCTGCCGGCGGACCTTCGCGACAACCAGGTCGCCGCCGATGGCCGGGCCAAGTTGGAGGTCTTCGCCAAAGAGGATCTGCGCGACCGCGACGCCCTGGCCCGTTTCGTCGCCGCCGTGCGCACCGTCGCCCCCCGGGCCTCCGGGTCATCGGTGGTGATCCTGGAGGCCGGCAATACGGTGGTAAGCGCGTTCTGGAAGGCCGGGGCGATTTCCGTGACGTTGATTTTGGTGATCCTGATCGTCGTGTTGAAGCGGTTCGTGAACGCGGTCCTGGTGTTCGTGCCATTGGTGCTGGCGGCGCTGCTGACGGTCGCGGCCTCGACGGCCTTCGGCCTTCCGTTCAATTTCGCCAACGTCATCGTATTGCCGCTGCTGTTCGGCCTCGGCGTCGCCGGGGGAATCCATCTGGTGGTGCGGGAAACCGGGAAAGACGGCGGGGCGTTCGACACGTCCACCCCCCGGGCCATCCTGTTCAGTGCTTTGACGACCATCGGCTCGTTCGGCAGTATAGCGCTGTCGTCCCATCCGGGGACGTCGTCAATGGGGCTGCTGCTGACCATCTCCATTTCGCTTTCATTGGCGTGTACCCTTGTCGTCCTGCCGGCGTTGATGAATGTCTGGCCGGCGGCGAAAACTGGAAAGCCCGTCCCGTGACCCAATCCCCCCCCGACGCGTCCCCCATGGTGATCAAGCGCCCGGTGACCCTGTTTCCCCTGATCCGGCAGATTTCGGCGCAGGTGTCCCCGCGCCTGGCCCGGCTGCCCATAACCGCCAATCAGGTCACCGCCGTTTCCCTGGTCGTCGGACTGGCCGGAAACTGGTACATCGCCCAAGGCGGCTTCCGGGCGACCCTGATCGGCGCCGGGCTGTTTTTTCTTTGTTACGTGCTCGATAACAGCGACGGCGAGGTGGCGCGCATCAAGAAGCAGGAATCGGAATTCGGCGACAAGTTCGATACCCTGGTCGACTGGCTGGTGCATGCGACTTTTTTTGCCGCTCTGGGGTACGGCGTCGAGCACGAGACCGGCAACGTCCTGTGGCTGTGGCTGGGATGGTGCGGCGCGCTGGGAAGCTCGATAAACTACTTCATCGGTCTGGTCATGGATGCCCGTTTCCGCGGGCAAATCCGCGAGGAAAACGAAGAGGCCGGGGCAGACCAGGTATCCGATCAGGGAGGGACCGGCGGCGACAACCACCCGTCGCTGGAAAACTGGCAACAGTGGACCATTTTCGCCTTTCGCGAGCTGAGCCGGGCGGATTTCTGTTTTATCGTTTTGGCGCTGGCGGTGTTCGATGCGACCTGGATTTTACTGCCGACGGCGGCGGTCGGCGCCCATGCCTACTGGGCGACCCAATTCATCCGCGGCGCCCGCGACCATCATGTCTAGAGGGGCTCGAACGGCGTGCGGTTCCTGAAGGCATTCTATCTGCTGCTCGGTGTTGTGCTGCTGGGTTTCGTCGTCGCCGAAATCGACCTGGCCGAAGTCATCGTGCATGTGGCCAAGGTCGGGTACGGGATTCTTGTCCTCGTCGGGATTTATTTCGTCGCCTTTGCCATCGATTCCGTGACCTGGCAGATGACCATCCGGGGCGTGCCCCTGGATTTGCGGTGGGCGTACCGGGTGTGGAAGCTGCGCATGGTCGGCGAGTCCTTCAATGCCGTTATTCCCGCCGGCGGCATGGGCGGCGAGCCGGTCAAGGCGTCGTTGATGAAGACCCATTACGGCATCAATTACCGCGAAGGCGCGGCGTCACTGATCCTGGCCAAGACCATCAACATGATCGCCCTGGTGCTGTTTCTGATCGGCGGTTTCGCCCTGATGATCGAAGGTCGGACCCTGCCCAAGGTCTATGAATACGTGGCCGGCGCCGGTCTGCTGGCTTTCACGCTTGGGGTGTTCCTGTTTTTCGTCATTCAACGCCTGTCCGTGACCTCGCTGACCGGGACGTGGATCAGCCGATGGCGTATCGGCCGGCGGGTCGAGGACATCCTTCATCACATCCACGACATGGACGAGCGGCTGGTTCATTTTTATACCCTGGCCAAGGGCCGGTTCGCCGGCGCCCTTTTTCTGGCCTTGGTCAATTGGATGCTGGGCGTGGTCGAAATCTATTACGCGCTGGTGTTTCTGGACCGCCCCATAACCTGGGCCGAGGCCTGGATTATCGAGGCCGTGGCGCAAATGGTGCGGACCGGGGCGTTTTTCATCCCCGCCGCCATCGGTGTTCAGGAAGGGGCCTTCCTGCTTGTCTGCGGAGCGATTACGGGATCGGCCCCGATCGGGGTCGCGGTCTCGGTCATCCGGCGCATCCGCGAAGTGATCTGGATTATCTGGGGCTTCGCGGTCGGCGCGCTTTTTTCGCTGCGGGGCGCCAAGAGCTAGGGCATTTCCGGTTCACATTGGTTCACTGGAAATGCCCTAGCTGTTTTTTTCAACCGCAAATTCGTCGTCGCAAATGGAACCATTTGCTTGGGATTTGCTCTTTTTTTTAACCGCAAATTCGTCGTCGCAAATGGAACCATTTGCTCGGGATTTGCTCTAGTCATCGCCTCGGCGGGTTCCTTGCCCCATAATGGCGCCATGGTAGAAACCCTCGCCCAGGCCATCGAGACCCTGGAACGCTCAAAGTCCATGCTGGAACCGGTGCTGGCGACCTTCGATGCGCGTCTGGCGAAATTCGGCGCCGACCCGCGCAGCGCGTTCTGGCGCAACGCCGAGTGGCAGCGCCGGCGCTATGACATCCTGGCCCGCCTGTTTGCCGAGGATGACCGCCGGGGCGGCGCCACTATCACCGATTTCGGCTGCGGCTACGGCGCCTTTTTTGACTATCTGAAAGACCGCCCGGTGATGACCGCCGGCCGCTATACCGGCATCGACATGTCGGCGGCGATGATCGAACAGGCCGAGGCCCGTATTAACGATGCGCGCGCCACCTTCCAGCGCCACCTGATCGCCACCGAGGCGGCCGATTACACCTTCGTCAGCGGCACCTACAACATGTTAATGGATGCCGACCGTGACGAATGGACCGATTACGTCAAGGCCAGCCTGGCGCAGCTGTGGTCGAAGACGACTAAGGCGCTCGGCTTCAACATGCTGCGCCTCGACGCGCCGGAAAAATACCCAACCCTCTATTACGCCGACGGCGAGGAGTTTCAGGACTTCTGCCGCAACCATCTCGGCGCCGACGTCGAATATTCCAACGACAGCCCCCTGCCCGACTGGACGATCTTCATTCGACGTTAATTGCGATTTTTTCCGCCAGTCGGCCGATGGCGGCCATGTCGCCGGGCTCGAGCTCCCAGTTCATGGTCAGGCCGTCGTCCATGGCCCTCGGAATAACGTGTACATGCAGGTGAAACACCGATTGCTTGGCGCCGGGGCCGTTGGCCTGGACGATGTTGATGCCGTCGGGAGCGAGCGATTTTTGCACCGCGCGGGCGACGCGTCCGGCCCCGGCGAAGGCCTTGCCGACCCATTCCGGGGGCGTTTCCAGAATGTCCCGGGAATGGTGCTTGGGGATCACCAGCACATGGCCCGGCGCAACCGGGTTGACGTCCATGAAGGCGAGAACGTCGTCGTCCTCATAGACCTTGAAGCAGGGAATATCGCCGCGCAGGATTTTGCAGAAAATGCATTCGTCGTCGTGATGCGCCGGGCTCATGCAGGGGGACTCCTTCTGGCCAAGGGGAATTTTCCGGTCAGGCTGATTGCCGCCCCGCCCCCTGTCAAGCCGAAGCATGGGGATTTTCCAGTTGACAGAATAAATCAGACCAGCTTTCCTGAAGCGCTTTTATAAGCTCCATGGTCGGCAGGGGCATTCTCAGGATGCGCCGCCGGCCTAATTATTGAATTTCGGAGAACGATAAAATGACGGAAGAAACCAAGAAGCTTAAAATTCCGCCGGTGGTGTTTCTCATAGCCGCGTTCCTGATTTTGATCGCTATCGGGATCGCGACCAGTTAACGGCCTGAACCAATAAGGCGGCGGCGGATTTTATCCTGCCGCCGTTTTATGTTGCGTCTTTTTTGCCTGCAAGCACCGCCTGGGCCGCCGCCAGCCGGGCGATCGGCACCCGGTAGGGCGAACAGGACACGTAATCCAGGCCCACGTCCTGACAGAACGCCACCGACGCCGGATCGCCGCCGTGCTCGCCGCAGATGCCCAGTTTCAGGTCCGCCCGCACGGCGCGGCCGCGCTCGGCCCCGATCCGCACCAGTTCGCCGACGCCATCCTGATCGATGGTCACGAACGGGTCTTGGCCCAGGACCCCCTTGTTGTGGTAGACGTCGAGGAAATTGCCGGCGTCGTCGCGCGAAAACCCGTAGGTGGTCTGGGTCAGGTCGTTGGTGCCGAAGCTGAAGAATTCCGCCCCTTCGGCGATTTCGCCGGCGCGCAGGCAGGCGCGCGGCAGTTCGATCATGGTGCCTGTCATGTATTCGATATCCGCCCCCGTCTCGGCCTGCACCTTATCGGCAACGCGGTCGATCAGGTCCTTGAGAATATCGAATTCAGCCTTCACGGAGACCAGCGGGATCATGATTTCCGGGTTCACCGCGGTGCCGCCTTTAAGCACTTCGGCGGCGGCCTCGAAAATGGCGCGCGCCTGCATCTCGTAGATTTCCGGATAGGTGATGCCCAACCGGCAGCCCCGGTGGCCCAACATCGGGTTGGACTCGTCCAGTTCCGCGAGCCGGGTCCGGATCGCCGCCAGCGAGGTTCCCGCCGCCTCGGCGACTTCGGCCATGTCGTCCTCGGTATGGGGCAGGAATTCGTTCAACGGCGGGTCGAGCAGGCGGATGGTGATCGGCAAGCCGTCCATGATGGTGAACAAATCGGCGAAATCGCGGCGCTGGTACGGCAACAGGCGGTCCAGCGCGCGGCGGCGCTCCTCCTCGTCCCGGGCCAGGATCATTTCGCGCATGTGGATGATGCGCTCAGGATCGAAAAACATATGTTCGGTGCGGCTGAGGCCGATGCCTTCGGCGCCGAATTTCAGGGCCGTTTCGGCGTCCAGGGGGGTTTCCGCGTTGGCCCGCACGCCCAGGGTGCGGACGTCGTCGACCCATTCCATCAGGGTCGCGAAATCGCCGGTCAGCTCGGGCTGTATCATCGGCATGGCGCCGCGGATGACCTCGCTGGTGGAGCCGTCGACGGTAATAATGTCGCCTTCGACCAGTTCCTCGCCGAGCGCGAACAGCACCTTGGCCTCGACATCGACGCGCAAGTCTCCGGCGCCCGAGACGCACGGGATTCCCATGCCGCGCGCAACCACGGCGGCGTGCGACGTCATGCCGCCCCGGGTGGTCAGGATACCCTCGCTGACGTGCATGCCGCCGATGTCTTCGGGGCTGGTTTCCTTGCGCACCAGGATGACTTTTTCGTTGCGCCCGACCCAGGCCTCGGCGTCGGCCGAGTTGAAGACGATTTTTCCCGTCGCCGCCCCCGGGCTGGCCGGCAGGCCGCGGCCCAGCAGATCGCGCTCGGCCTCGGCGTCCAGGGTCGGGTGCAGAAGCTGGTCCAGTTGCAGCGCGTCGATGCGCCTGATCGCCTGGTTTTTGTCGATCAGCCCTTCGTCCACCATGTCGACGGCGATTTTCAACGCCGCCCGGGTGGTGCGTTTGCCGGTCCGGGTCTGCAGCATCCACAGCTTGGAGCGCTCGACCGTGAATTCCATGTCCTGCATGTCGGTGTAGTGGCGCTCCAACTGGCCGCGCACGTCATTGAGGTCGGCGAAGATATCCGGAAAGGCCTGTTCCAGGGACGCCAGGTCGGGAGCGGTTTCCTGCCGGCCGGCCTCCGTCAGGGGCTGCGGCGTGCGGATGCCGGCGACGACGTCCTCGCCCTGGGCGTTGATCAGGAATTCGCCGTAAAAGGCATTCTCGCCGGTCGACGGGTTGCGGGTGAAGCAGACGCCGGTGGCGCAGTCCTCGCCCATGTTGCCGAACACCATGGCCTGAATATTGACCGCCGTGCCCCAGTCCGACGAGATGTCGTGCAGGCGGCGGTAGGTCTGGGCGCGGTCGTTCATCCACGATCCGAACACCGCCCCGATGGCGCCCCACAGTTGGTCGGAGGGGTCTTGCGGAAACGCCGCACCGCTTATTTCCTCGACCTTGGCCAGATAGTCCTCGACCAGAACCTTGAGGTCGGAGGCCCCCAGTTCGATGTCCAGTTCGACGCCCTGGTCGGCCTTGTGGTCTTCCAGCAGGTCCT
>JAESSX010000157.1 GCA_016763915.1 Rhodospirillales bacterium | reverse complement strand
TGCGTGACGGCCGTTCGATCTCGTTATTTGGAATCGATCAAATTATCTGCCCTCAAATGTTTCCATTTGACGGCAGTTTGATCTCGTTATTTGGAATCGATCAAATTATCTGCCCTCAAATGTCTCCATTTGACGGCAGTTTGATCTAGCCCCCGAGGGCGCGTTCGTAAACGTCGAGGATGGCTTCCATTTCCGAGCGGTCGTCGTTATCCATTTTGCGAAGCTTGATGAGCTGGCGCATCACCTTGATGTCGAAGCCGGCGCCTTTGGCCTCCGAATAGACCTCGCGGATATCGTCGGCGAGCGCTTTTTTCTCTTCTTCCAATCGTTCGATGCGCTCGATAAAGGACCGTAACCGGTCCGCCGCCACGCCGCCAACTTCCACCATCTTGCCGTTCTCCTGCCTTTTGAATACCATTTTGTCCGGGCTTGGCTCCGGGGCGTATCGGCCGCCATCGGTCTGCCAGGGCCGGCGGGCACCATAGCCACGCCCGGGGAGGCTGGCAAGCGGCGGAATCATAGCCTAAAAACACTCACGGGGCCGATCCCGGGCCGGTGTTCATTTGCTTTTAAATAAAGGGGTCCTTATCCTTGGTATCATATTGAATTACTAAATTTATTTTAATGAGGGCTTTGTCTTGGGGACATTCGATTTTAGTCGCCTAGGCGTTTTGCTGGTGGAAGATAACTCCTATATCCGTCAAACGCTGGAAGACCTTCTGCGGAACTTCCGGTTCGGCCGCATCGCCACCGCCAAGGACGGCGAGGAAGCCATCGACTACATGAAGACCCTGGGCAGTGCCGGCAGCATTATCGCGCCCGACATCATCATTTCCGATCTGGTGATGACGCCGATCAACGGGTTGCTGTTTTTGCGCTGGACCCGTACGGCCAAGGAATCGGCGAGCCGCATGGCGCCGTTCATCATGCTCAGCGGGGCGGCGGACGAGGCTTACGTCCATTCCGCCCGCGATCTCGGCGCCACCGAGTTCCTGGCCAAGCCGTTTTCCGCGGGCACGGTCTACAGCCATCTTGTCAAGGTCATCGAACAGCCGCGCCAGTTCGTCACCACGACGAAATATTTCGGTCCCGACCGGCGCCGCAGGAAGATGGACTCGCCGGCGAAGGAAAGGCGCGTGAAGGACGAAAAAGACATCACCATCGTCTATTCCCCGGACAAGGTGGTGAAACCGAAAGCCCCCAGCGACGTGTGGTATTTCCGCCTGCCCAACACGCTGAAGGAAAAGGCCGGCGGCGCCGGCTTCAAGGGCGCCGCGGAAATCCCCCTGGACTTCCTGGAAGAAGCCGAACAGCAACTGGAACGCGCCGCCCTGGACTTCACCACCTGGGCGCTGGACTACGTGTCGAAACTGGCGAAGCTTTGCGCCCAGGCGCTGGAAGCCGACGCGGAGGTGGGGCGCGGCAGTTATTTCGGCGATATCAACCTATTGGCGCTGGAACTGCGGGGCCAGGGCGGCACCTTCGGGTATCCGCTGATCTCGACCTTCGGCAAGATGTTGTACAACGCCACCCTCGAAGGCTGCCGCGAGGATGACAACGCGCTGGGGATCGTCAAGGCGCATATCGACGCCATGGGCGCCGTGCTGCGGGAAAAAGTCTCCGGCGACGGCGGCCAGGTCGGCCGCGCCTTACTGGCGTCGCTGAAAAAGGCCATTGTAACCAAGGAAGCCGTCGTCGAATAGGGGCGCCTTCAATCCGTGTCGCGGGTTTCCTCGATCAGCATATCGACGACCTCGATCAGGGCCTGGCCCTTGTCCGCGCCGCCTTCGAGGGCGGCGGCATACGTCGCCAGTTGCCGGTGGCCGCTGGTGCCGGTTTCCATGATCGTGCGCAGGTGCTCGATTTCCCCGGCGCAGCCCAGCGCCTCGGCATCCTCGCGGACCAGGTCGATGATTTCCTCCAGAAGCCCGGCGCAGGGCATGATTTCGCCGCGCCCGAAATCGACCAGCCCTTCGTCCAGTCCGTAGCGCTGGGCGCGCCAGCGGTTTTCCGCAATCAGCATGGACGCATACTGGCGCCAGCGCTGGTTGTTGGTCTTCAGTCGGTACAGCATGCGCAACAGGCACACGAACAACGCCGCCACGGCAACGCCGTCGTCGATGCGCGTACAGACATCGGTGATCCGCATTTCCAGGGTCGGGAAACGGTGGCTGGGGCGGATATCCCACCACAACTTGGTGGCGTCCTCGATCAGGCCGGCCCGGATCAGGGCGTCCACATGGCGCTGATATTCCGGCCAGGAATCGAAGGCATTGGGCAGGCCGGTCCGGGGCAGTTCGTCGAACACGCTCAAGCGGTATGATTTCAGCCCCGTATCCTCGCCCTGCCAGAACGGCGAGGAGGTCGAAAACGCCAGCATATGCGGCAGGAAGTAGGTGACCTGGTTCATCAGGTCGAGGCGCAGTTCGTCGTTGTCGATGCCGACGTGCACATGCATGCCGCAGGTCATCAACCGGCGGACCACGGTTTGCAGGTCAAAAGCAATCACGTTATAGCGTTCGCGGTCGGTATGGACCTGGTCCTGCCAGTGGGAAAACGGATGGGTGCCGGCGGCGATGGGCGCCAGGCCGTACTCATCCGCGACCTCGGTCACGATGGACCGGAGTTCGGCCAGATTTGCCCGGGCTTCGGGAATGGTGGCCGCGACTTTGGTGTTGACCTCGATCTGGGCTTTAAGGAATTCATGCGCGACAAGGCCTTTGATGCGTTTCTGGCAGTCCTTGAACAGGGCTTCCGGCGGGTCGCTGGCGACGTCGCGGGTTTGCTTGTCGACGAGCAGGTATTCCTCTTCGATGCCGATAGTGAAACTGGGTTCCGGGGCGGCCATGTCAGTACTCCCGGACCCGGTGTAAATCGTCGATCTGCAGAATTTCGCCCATCACCCGGGCCAGGATGTCGGCCCACCGTTCGATGCCGTCCTGATCGCGAATCTGGTTCTGGTTGATCTCGACGACGCAGTTGGGCAACCCCGGCGCGCCGCCGTGCAGGTTGATCGTATAGGCCAGGTCGCGGCCCGAATAGGGCTCGTTGTCGCCGACGTGCAGGCCGTGGGCGGCCAGTTTTTCGATCAACGGCTGGGCGATACGGGGGTCGCGGTTCCACAACACGCCGATGTCCCAGGGCCGGTGGTCGTCGCCGAATTCGGGCGAGAAGCTGTGAACGGAGAACAGCGCCGGCGGCGTGCCCCGCCGCCACAGATGAGCCAGCGCCTCGTGAATGGCGTTGTGATAGGGCTCGAACAGGGCCGATACGCGAACGGCCTGGTCCGCCTCGGACAGGTTCCGGTTGCCGGGAATGACGGTTTGGTCGCTGATTTCAGGGATCGATTGCGGGTGTCCCGGCGGCCGGTTGACGTCGATCACCAGCCGGGAATAGCCGGTCAGGACGGCCTGGGCATCGAGCCGCCGGGCCAGCAGGCGGGTGACCTCGGCGGCGCCGATATCAAAGGCGATGTGGCGCTCGAACTGGGCCTCTGTCAGGCCCAGGTTTTGCATCGCCGCCGGCACCGCCCGGCTGGCGTGGTCGCACACCAGTTGCAGGGCGCAGGCGCCGCCCTCGTTGACGGTCTCGAAGACCGCCGCGTCGCCGGGGCCGGGCAGGGTGTCGTCCGGGGCGGGAGCGATGTCATCCATGG
>JAESSX010000156.1 GCA_016763915.1 Rhodospirillales bacterium | reverse complement strand
TTTCATTTCGCGGGCGGTTCTGGGGTGTTTCAGGGGACTTTTTTGGGACTTTGCCGCGAAACCACCGCTTTCGGCACATTCTATCATGTCCACCGGGCGCGAAAAGCACGGCAAAGCGTTGCTGGAAAGCCGACACGGCGGTGGATTTCCGGATTTGGCGTGAAATGTGGTATAGCTTAGGTGGGTTGAGATGACCCTGGGTGCCAAAAACGGGAGGCAGAGAATATGGCACGGGTAATGATCAATTGTCCGGAAACGGGCGAATCCGTTTACACCGGAATGACTTTTGACTGGCCGACGTTTGAAACCGTCAGGATCGGCGAGAGATTGGTAAGGTGTTCGTCCTGTGGCGATGAACATACCTGGAAACGGCCCGACGCCCATCTGGAAGAAGACGGCGCGGGGGCTTGAAAAGATCGTAGTAACGGCGGACCCTGAAACAAAATAAAAACGACTAACCCTCACCCATGACCCGGCCGCGCCGGACAGGGTATTTGCGGACCCCGTTTTAGCGGGGTTTTATTTTGCCCGCAGATCATATCCCCGCCGCTAGAAAAGCCGCAACTGGTCGCCCGCCCGGGGATAGAGCCTGCGCGCCGGCACGCGGAATTGCGAGCCGTCCATCTGAAAGTCATTGCCCCGCGCCGGTCTCAGGTTCAGGCGGCGGCACGCCAGATCGAAGCGTTTTGACAGCAGTTTCGCCCGCTCTCCGCTGCCGGTCATGCGGGTGCCGAATTCGTTTTCATACAAAACACCCGACCGCGCGTCGCGCATCTGGCTCAGCACGTGCGCCGCCTGGCCCGGGGCGTGGGTGTCCAGCCATTCGGCGAACAGGTCTTTGATTTCCAGCGGCAGCCTGAGCAGGATATAGCCCGCCGCCGACGCCCCCGCGGCCTGGGCGCGTTGCAGGATGGATTCGAGTTCGCAGTCGTTGAGCACCGGGATCATCGGCGCCGCCATCACCGCCGTCGGCACCCCGGCCCGGGATAGGGTGCGCATGGTGTCCAGCCTGCGTTCGGGCGTCGGCGCCCGGGGTTCCAGGGCGCGCGCCAAACGGCGGTCCAGCGTGGTCAGGGAAATCGCGGCGGAGACCAGCCCGCGCGCCGCCATGGGGCCCAGAATATCGAGGTCGCGGCAGATCAGCGCCGATTTGGTGGTAATGGAAACCGGGTGCCTGAACGCCGCCAGAACCTTCAGCACGCGCCGCGTGATGCGGTGGGATTTTTCGATCGGCTGGTAGGGGTCGGTGTTGGAGCCCAACTGGAGGGTCCGGGGCCGGTAGCCCGGCTTCGACAGTTC
Source organism: Rhodospirillales bacterium (assembly GCA_016763915.1). Next base: position 1,720 of record JAESSX010000156.1, on the reverse strand, counting down.
GCGTTCCAGCAGCGCCGGCGCGTCCGGCTTGGCGAACAGGCGGCTTTCGAAATCGAGCCCCGGGGACAGCCCCATGTAGGCGTGGCCGGGACGCGCGTAACAATAAACGCAGCCGTGCTCGCAGCCCTTGTAAGGGTTCAATGAGCGGTCGAACGGAATGTCCGGCGAGGTGTTGCGGGCGATGATGGTGCGGGGTGTCTCGATGGTGACCTGCGTGCGCAGCGGCGGCAAATCGCCGTCATCGCGGTCCCAGCCGTCATCGACGGCGGCGACCGTGGCGCGCTCGAAGCGCCCTGAGCTGTTTGTCAGCGCGCCCCGGCCCTTATGCGGCAATGAAGTGGTGAGGCCATGCATATTCCTTTGTACCACAAAATTAGAACATATCAAGAACATTAACCAAGAATGCGGCGCATTATGCCGGGTTTTCACCCCCCGGCGAATGGCTACAATGGTTGCGGGTTTCCGGCAACCGGGGGATTTCGCCATTTTTGCCTTCCAGACAGAGTTTTACGTCATCGCGGTTTTTGCCGTGATCCTGACCGGCATTTCCAAAAGCGGGCTCGGCGGCGGGCTCGGCCAGCTTTCGGTGCCGCTGATGGCGATGTTCATTTCCCCGATGGCGGCGGTGGCGATCATGCTTCCGGTGTTGTGCCTGATCGATGTCTCCAACATCTGGAACTACCGCAAGGACTGGCACCGGGGCAACGTCGCGGTGATGGTGCCGGGCGCCCTGGTCGGCATCGGCGTCGGGGCGGTGACCTACCGGCATGTCGATGAAAACAGGGTGCGGCTTCTGCTCGGCGGATTGTCGCTGATCTTCGCATTAAGCTACTTCATCCAGCGCTCGCCGCTCGACCAGGGGTCTCCCCGCGGCCGGGTGCTGGGCCTGGCCTGCGGCGCGCTTTCCGGCTTCACCAGCTCCGTCGCCCACGCCGGCGGCGCTCCGATGAAGTTCTACATCCTTCCGCAAAGGCTCGATAAACGGGTCTTCGTCGGCACCCACGTGATGTTCTTTTTCCTTATCAACCAGGTGTAAATCTGGCCCTATCTGTGGCTCGGCCAGTTTACCGAAGAAAACCTGACCACCAGCCTGATCCTCGCCCCCGCCGTGCCCCTGGGCGTCTGGCTCGGCTGGCGGCTCAACCGGATGCTGTCGCTGGAGCTCTTTTACAAGCTCTGCTACGGGCTGCTGTTCGTCGCCGGGGTCAAGCTGATCTGGGACGGGCTGACCCTCGGAGGCTAACAGCCTTTCGGGGTTTAAATTTTCACCGGCGCCTGTGATAAGATCGGTGGGTAAGAGAACACCCGGGGAGCCATCCGCCTTGCTCAGCATCGTCATTCCGACCCTGAGCGCCGAAAACGAATTGCCGGCGACGCTGGAGTGCCTTTCGCACACCGGGTTCGCTTGCGAGATCATCGTCGCCGATGGCGGTTCCAACGACGCGACCCCGGCCATCGCCGCCGACGCCGGGGCCAAGTTTACCGCCACCCTGGGCGGGCGCGGGGCGCAGATGGCGGCCGCCGCGATGTATGCGACCGGCGACTGGCTGTTGTTCCTGCATGCCGACACCCGGCCGCAGGCGGGATGGAGCCATGCCGTCGCGAATTTTATGGATAACCCGAAAAACCGCTACCGCGCCGCCTATTTCCAATTCGCCCTCAACGACGGGTCCGCCGCCGCCCGGCGGGTGGAACGGCTGGTCCAATGGCGGTGCCGGAC
>JAESSX010000008.1 GCA_016763915.1 Rhodospirillales bacterium | reverse complement strand
TACCGCTCCTTGCCGTCCGGCTCGGTGGGGACGCGTCTTTGGGACCATTTATCCTGACGGGGCCGGACCAAACTCTCCCGCCTCCGTGGACCAATTTTACCATGAATCGGCCCGTTTTCCAACGCCGGCGGCCGTTGGGGGCTTGACGATGCGCTTGAGCTGACCGAGGTTGCCGTGCCGAGGGAACTGTTCCGGAAAATCCCGGGCCTGACTGACCTGCCCCTCACCGCACCGCCGCCAATGGCAGATTCAAGGCCGAAGGGCGCTGATGGCTCTGGTTGCCCTCTCCAATAAAAAGGGCCCCCACAGGGGCGGATATATCACAAACGAAGCTAGCCGGTTCACCCGCCGGCGCTGCGCATGTAAATCCTGCGGCGACAGTCTTTCCCTTCCTGCCAGGACGCATGATCCCTTAACGCCGGGACGCTCCACTGTCCCCATATAAGCCCTGGGGTGATAAGCATGGAAGAGATGGTTCGGCTTCAATACAACTAGCGGGTATCGTGCCCGGGATTTGGCGGCGGATGGCATCATGCGGTGGCTAAGATTATCGGCAATAACGGTACTGAGTGTGCTCGGCATGACGGATTTGACCTACGGATTTGACTCACAAGGCCATCGCGGCGCGCGCGGCCTGGCGCCCGAGAACACGCTTGCCGCCTTCGCGCGGGCCTTGTCGATCGGCGTCGACACCATCGAACTGGATGTTGGGGTGACCCGCGACGGCGTCATCGTGGTCAGCCATAACCCCAGGCTGGAACCGGACGTGACCCGGGACGAAAACGGAAACTGGCTGCAACAAACCGGCCCCGCCATTCATTCCCTGACCTTGGCGGAACTGAAAACATTCGATGTCGGACGCCTGAAGCCGGGAACCGTCTACCACAGCCAGTACCCCGATCAGGCCGCCGTCGACGGGGCGCGCATCCCGGCGCTGGTCGAGGTCCTGGACCTCATTCGGCGTTCGGGAAACGAGCAGGTGCGGCTCAATATCGAAACCAAGCTGCGGCCGATGGAGCCGGACCTTACCCTGAGCCCGGAAGACTTTATAGCCGCCCTTTTGGGCGTCCTCGGCGATCAGGGATTCGGGGGCCGCTTCACCATCCAGTCCTTCGACTGGCGCACCCTGCGGGCAACCCAGCGCCAGGACGCCGGTGTGCCGACCTCATACCTGACGGTCCGGCAGAGTTGGTTCGACACCATGGAAATGGAACAACCCGGCCCCTCGCCATGGACCGACGGCTACGATATCGATGATTTCGACGGCAGCATCCCGGACATGATTACCAAGGCGGGCGGGAAAATATGGTCTTCCTATTACCGCGAAATATCGCCCGGCGACGTGCAACGGGCGCACGAATTAGGGCTCCAACTCAAGGTCTGGACCGTCAACGAACCGGATGACATGGAGGCCCTGATCGCCATCGGCGTCGACGGCATCATCACCGATTATCCCGACCGCCTGCGCCGGGTCCTGCAAAAGCTGGGAATGGCGTTGCCCGTGCCGACGCCGGTTGCTCCTTAAGCGGTAAACGCCGCCCTCAGCGGAACAACATCACCGGAACCTTGCACGACCGGACCATCTCCGTGGTCGTCGAGCCGATGATCAGGCTGCGGATTCGCGAATGGCCATAGGCGCCCATCACCACCAGGTTGATGTCATCGGTTTCGACCCGTTTGGCGATGGCGTCGTCGGCCTGGCCTTGTTCGATGTCGGCGTTGACCGTGTAGCCGCCGGCCCGCAGCAAATCCGCCGCGTCGTCCAGTTGGCTGCGGGCTTCGGCCGTATCGGTGCCGACCATCAGCATCCGGCATTCGAGACCGCGAAGCAGCGAGCCACGGGCGATGTGCTCGACAGCCTTGCGGGCGCTCGGGCCGCCGTCGAAGGCAATCAGGAACCGCTCGACGGGTTTGAAGGCGCGCGCCGCGACCAGCACCGGCTTGTGGCTGGACCGCACCACGCGCTCCAGATTGGAGCCAAGGTGCAACTTGGCGAAGTCCGCCGCCTCGCCGCGCTTGCCGACGACGATCAAATCGGCGTCGTGTTTGAACTCCTGGATGGTCTCGACGATGTCGCCATTGCGGAGCCTGGTGGAAACCTCGGCCACGCCGGCGGCGCCGAGGCGCTGCTTGGCGTCCTCCAGGATCATCCGGCCCCGCTTCTGGGACAGCTTGGCCTTTTGCGCATCAAGCTCGGCCAATTCCTCCAACAATGCCGTGCGGGCTCCGAGCCCGATGGCGCCGCTGAGGTTCGCCGGTTCGCTCGACACATCGCGGCGGCCCAGAACATGCAGGATTTCGACGGACGCATCGGTGCGTCCGGCGACCCATGCGGCATGGTCGCAGACGCTCCCGGAATAGTTTGATCCGTCGATCAGGGCGATTAGTCTGGTCATTGGCGTGCTCCCTCAGTGGCCCATGAGGCGCTCGAGGGCGCCGGGTTTGTCGTGGATGGCAAGTGCATCGACGATCGTCTCGCTCGCCGCATTGAGGCCGACGGTCTCGACGTCGGCGCCTTCGCGGCGGAATTTCAGGATCACCGCGTCGAGCGCGGCGACACTGGAAATGTCCCAGATATGGGCATGACGGACGTCGATGGTCACTTTTTCCAGGGCCTCTTTGAAGTCGAAAGCGCCATTGAAGTCTTCCACCGAGGCGAAGAACAACTGTCCTTCGACCAAATACGTGCGGGCCCGACCGTCACCGGACAACTTCGAGGTAACCCGGAAAATCTGAGCGATCTTCCAGGAGAAGAAAATACCCGACAACAGAACGCCGACCAGAACCCCGATGGCAAGGTTATGGGTGGCGACGACACCGACGACGGTGGCCAGCATGACGACGCTGGAGGAGCGTGGGTGGGTCTTGAGATTCTTGATCGACGACCAACTGAACGTGCCGATCGAAACCATGATCATAATGGCGATCAGCGCCGCCATGGGGATGGCTTTGACCCAATCGCCCAGCACCACGATCATGAACAGCAGAATGGCGCCGGCGCAAAACGTCGAAAGCCGTCCCCGGCCGCCGGATTTC
>JAESSX010000155.1 GCA_016763915.1 Rhodospirillales bacterium | reverse complement strand
CGCGCGGTCACGGTCACGGTGCTGCTGTTCCTGCTGGTGATGTTCCTGTGGACCCGGTTCCACAACCTGCCGCGCTCGATGATCCCGATTTCCTGGTTCACGCTGATGGCGTTGCTGGGCGGCCCCCGGTTTTTTTACCGCCTGATCAAGGACCGGCGGTTTGACCTCACCTCCGACGCCATAAACGGGTCGCGCATCGCCGTGCTGCTGGCCGGGGCCGGCGACGGGGCGGAGCTTTTCATCCGCGCCCTGAAGCGGACCCCGGACGCCAGTTACCAGGCCGTCGGTATTGTCTCTGAAAACGCCAGCCGGGTGGGGCGCCAGATACACGGGATCGAGGTTCTCGGCACCCTCGACGACATTGAGGCCGCGGTCAAAACACTGCGCGGACAAGGCATTCGGCCGCAGCGCCTGGTCCTGACACGCGACGACATGGACGGCGCCCAGGTGCGCGCCCTGCTCGACAGGGCCGACAAGCTGGGCATGACCCTGGCCCGGGTTCCCCGCGTTACCGATTTCAAAAGCGGGCCTGAGGATAAGACGGAGGTCAGACCGGTGGCGGTTGAAGACCTGTTGGGCCGGCCGCAGGCGGCGCTCGACCGCGATGCCATGGCGGCCCTGATCGAAGGACAGCGGGTTTTGATCACCGGCGCCGGCGGCAGCATCGGGTCCGAACTTGTCCGCCAGGTGTGCGCTTTCCGGCCTGCGGAGATCGGGCTGCTGGATAGTTCCGAACACGCGCTTTACACCATCGACCGGGAAACCATGGAACGCTGGCCACAGGTTCCGCGCCACGCGGTGATGGCCGATGTCCGCGACACGGGCCGCATCGGCGGGGTGTTCGAGGATTTCCGCCCCGACCTGGTGTTCCACGCCGCGGCCATGAAACATGTGCCCCTGGTCGAGGCCAACATCCCCGAGGGCGCGGCGACCAACGTCGCCGGCACCGCCAATATCGCCGACACCTGTGTGCGCACCGGAGTCAAAACCATGGTGCTGATTTCGACCGACAAAGCGGTCAACCCGTCCAGCGTCATGGGCGCCACCAAGCGGATCGCCGAAAGCTATTGTCAGGCCCTGGACCTGCGGCGGGGACATGGCGGCGAAGACGGAACCCGGTTCGTCACTGTCCGTTTCGGCAACGTGCTGGGGTCGACCGGCTCCGTGGTGCCGTTGTTCCAGAGGCAGTTGGCCGAGGGCGGCCCGATAACGGTGACCCATCCGGACATGACGCGCTATTTCATGACCGTGCGCGAAGCCGTGGAACTGGTGTTGCAGGCCTCCGCCCTGGGCAGCCCCCAGGACGGCGACGTGGGAAAGATCTTCGTCCTCGATATGGGCGAGCCTATCCGCATCATGGACCTGGCCGAACAGATGATCCGGCTGGCCGGACTGAAACCCGGGTCCGACATCAAGATCGACATCACCGGCATCCGGCCCGGCGAGAAGCTGTTCGAGGAAATTTTCCACGGCTCCGAGCCCCCGGTGGCGACGGAAAGCCCCGGCATTCTTCTGGCAGCACCCCGCCCCGGAAACCTGGACGACCTGTTGCCCGCGCTGGCGGACCTCCGCGAGGCCTGCCGCGACAACGACACGGCGCGGGTCATGAGCATTCTTCAAAAATTGATCCCTGAATACAATTCCGAGCCCGGTTCCGGCACCAAAGCGGCGGCGGGTTGATTGATAAACAAAGGATTTTTTAAATGACCGTTATTCGCCGCGCCTTGATTTCCGTTTCCGACAAAACCGGCCTCGATGACCTGGGCCGGCACCTCGCCGACAGCGGCGTCGAAATCCTGTCCACCGGCGGCACCGCCAAGGCGCTTCGCGACTTAGGGCTGACGGTCAAGGACGTGTCCGAGGAAACCGGATTCCCCGAAATCATGGACGGCCGGGTCAAGACCCTGCACCCGAAAATCCACGGCGGCCTGCTGGCCATCCGCGATAACGACGGCCATCAACAAGCCATGCGGGACAACGCCATCGAGCCCATCGACCTGCTGGTGGTCAACCTGTACCCGTTCGTAGAGACCGTTGCCGGCGGCGCCGGTTTCGCAGACAGCATAGAGAACATCGACATCGGCGGGCCGGCCCTGATCCGGGCGGCGGCAAAGAACCACGACTTCGTGGCCGTCGTCGTCGACCCCGCCGACTACGGCCGCCTGATCGAGGAAATGAAGGCCGGCGGGGGTGCTACGACGGCCGAATTCCGCCGTCTGCTGGCGGCCCGCGCCTACGCCCGCACCGGGGCCTATGACGCCGCCATTTCGGGCTGGTTCCAGGAACAGCTGGACGACCCCTTCCCGCCGCGCATCGCCGTCGGCGCTGAACGGAAACAGTTGCTGCGCTACGGCGAAAACCCGCACCAGCAGGCGGCCTTCTATACCAATGGCGAGAACCGGCCCGGCGTCGCCACCGCCGAACAAATTCAGGGCAAGGAACTCAGTTACAACAATCTGAACGACACCGACGCGGCGTTCGAGCTGGCCGCTGAATTTCCCAGTGGACCGGCCTGCATCATCGTCAAGCACGCCAACCCCTGCGGTGTGGCGCAAGCCGATACCCTGTTGGAGGCCTACGGGCGGGCGCTGGCCTGCGATACGGAAAGCGCCTTCGGCGGCATCATCGCCACCAACCAGGTCATGGATGCCCCAACGGCCGAGGAAGTGGCGAAGCTGTTTGCCGAGGTGGTCATCGCACCGGACATCGACGCCGACGCGCGCGCCGTGCTGGCGCAAAAGAAGAACCTGCGCGTCCTGGTGACCGGCGGCATGCCCGATGCGGCGGCGCCCGGCATGATGCTGAAAAATCTGTCCGGCGGATATCTGCTTCAGGGCCGTGACGCGGCAATCACCGAAGGCGACCTCGACGTCGTCACCAAACGCGCGCCCACGGACGGCGAGATGGCGGACCTGATTTTCGCCTTTACCGTCGCCAAGCACGTCAAGTCCAACGCCATCGTCTATGCCAAGGGGGGCGCCACGGTCGGTGTCGGGGCGGGCCAGATGAGCCGCATCAATTCATCGCGCATCGCCGCCTGGAAGGCCGCCGACGCGGCCCGGGTCGCCGGCGACGCGGAAACCTGGGCCAAGGGGTGCGTGGCCGCGTCTGACGCGTTTTCCCGTTCGCCGACGGCTTGGCGGCGATTGCCGAAGCCGGTGCCACGGCGGTCATTCAGCCGGGCGGATCCATACGCGACGACGAGGTCATCGCCGCCGCCGACGAAGCCGGACTGGCCATGGTGCTCACCGGCATGCGCCATTTCAGGCACTAGGCGTTATTTACAGCCCGAGTTGTCTTCCCGGCCCGATGGGCGTTTGGTGCGGCAGAATACAGCCCCGTCGAATACCGTATGGTTCAAGACCGCCCCGGTCAGGTCGGCGCCGGTCAGGTCGGCCTTGTAGAGAACCGTGCCCGACAGGTTTGCGCCCCGCAGGCTGGCCCCGCCTAGTTTGGCGCCTTGAAAATAAGCGCCGGTCAGGTTGGCCCCCGACAGATCGGCGCCCGACAAGTCCACATCGTGCAGGACCGCGCCGGCGAGATTGGCGCCACTCAAATCGGCGCCGGTCAGGGTTGCGCCCGAAATTAAGGCCATTCTCAGATCCGCCTTTTGCAAGTCTGCTTGCCTCAGGTCCGCCTTCGCCAATTCGCAACTTGGGCACACCTTCGTCTTTAGCAACCTTTGCACATGGCTGGAATAGAACCCCAAGGCCTCCGTCTGCGTCAGGACGACAACGATACAGGCCAAAAGGGCGGTAAACAGAGGCTGTGTTTGTTTCATAAACTGGTGTTTACCACGGACTTCTAGCACGGGTCATTCTTTTTGCTCTCGCCTGTGGCTCTGGCCGGACAAATGCAATACAAGGTAGCCATGAACGCCTACTCCAGCCAGCACCTGGGCCCGAATAACGTTTTTCACGGAATCCTGCAGGGACCATGGGGTCACTTGCTAGCGCTCTCAGGCCTGTTTGCCCTGTGCGCCTTTCCGTCGCTCTATCACGGCATCGCCAGGGATGTTCTGGCCAATTCAGACATGGATTTGATATCTGTCTATCAGGCGCTGTTGATTAACGCCGGGCAACCGCTGGTGCCCAACGCCCACACCGGATACGTCTATTTCCTGTCTCTGGCGGGGTGGTTTCAAGTTTTCGACTGGCTGGGACTGGTGCCGGTCCAGGATATGGGCGGCCTGCTGGCGGCGGCAGATTTCGAAGGGACTTATGGTGCATTGATCGTAGCCGGGCGGTGGTTTTCCGTCTTTCAGGCCTGGATTCTGGTGGGGCTGGTGTACGGCGGGATTTGCGTCCTCTTGGCGAACCAAAGCTGGGGGCGGTGGGGCGGTTTTGTGCTGGGCGCGGTGTTCGCCGTCGGCGGCGGGGGAATTGCGGCGCAATCGGTGATGCTGCGGACCGAACTGCTATCCATGATCCTGATATTCGCCGCCGCCCTGGCGTTGATGGCGGCGCCGAGCACGACATACCGACGCGGGCTTTTGTTGCTGGGCCTGAGCGGATTTCTCGTTCACGCCGCGCAAATGGTCAAGATCCAGAACGTCATCGTGATTATGTTTCTACCGCTGCTGCCTCTCGTTTTCGGCTGGTGGGAACGCCGGGACATTAAGCAAACGCCGCCGCCGGGGCTGGCGTGGGGCGTGCTTGCGGCGGCGGTTATTCTATCCGCACCTGTCGCCGTTGTTTTCGTCGACAGCCTCGCCCCCGGAAGCTCCGGGCTTTACCAGGGCCTGATTGCGATGTTTGTGATTGCCTGCGCCCTTATTTTCGGGCGACGGAATTTGGGCGCGGCGTGGCACGGCGTGGTCGGGCTGGGCGCCGTCGCGATCGGATTTTCTCTCGCCTATGGCCTGAGTTTTTTCAACGACAACTGGTGGACGACCTTTTCCATGGTCAATTTCCTCGAGCAGATGTCGCTTTATTCTGCCTCCGCAGCGCCGGATGCAAGCGGGGCCGACTCAGGGGGCACCATCGTCAAAGTGGCGCGCTCCCTTGCCGGCGGCTTTTCCATCACCGAGGTCGCCCGGTTTGTCACCGAACGGTTGCAGAATATCGATTACCCGTTCGCGATTTACTATCTTCTGGTCCCCGCCGCCATCGTTGTCCTGGCGCTGCATGGGAAATGGGACGCCGCCGTGAAGGCCGGATATTTGTGCCTGATAGCGGGCCTGATCGTCGT
>JAESSX010000154.1 GCA_016763915.1 Rhodospirillales bacterium | reverse complement strand
CGCCGATCATCGCAACGCCGGTGAGCCGGTGCAGGATCGACAGCAGGGAGGTGATCTGGGGTCGATAGACCTGTAGATGCGGTGAGAGCGGCCGGTTACCGGATGCCATTGGCAGAACCTCTCGGACAAGGCGAAAACGTAGGTTGCGGCGTCCCCATATGAATAAACTGGTAAACGCCTGCCAAGGTCAAGTCAACGCTTGCAAGGAGGTCGCCGGGGCGATGTTCGGCGAAGGGTGCCATCCGCCCCCGAAACGACGGTCCGGGCAGGCGGAAATCCGTAATGCATTGGTTTTAAATAACCTTTTTATTTTGTGTGAATAGGTGTGTGGATAAGGTGTGAGGCGAATGTGCAAGACTGTAACAGTTATGCACAGAATATTTGAATTTGGCCCGTGTTTTGAATTGAAAATGTATTTCGATATTTTCATCATGAGGGCAGTACGTGAAAGCGTCGGCGTAACGAATTCTTGGAGCCCGGTCCTTCGATCCTTCGGGTTCGGCGGGGCCGCTTAAAGAAGTCGTTGTCCTGAGGTTTGCCGGGGGCTTCGGTCTCCAGTTAACCGAGGGAAGGCGTCCGGAAGATCAGCCTGCGGTTCGCCGCGGGGTGGTGCGATGGGGGCTGGCGAAGGTCTCGTTGATCGCGAGGCGGACGTTGGCGGGCACAACGGCTCTCCCTGGTGGGTGTTGGCTGGTCCGTGGAGGCAAGCACTCAAGACCGGCTTCGGCCGGTTGGGGTGCGAGGCTCTTGCAGGGTTCGCGCGTGTGAGAGGACTTCGTTTTCGGCGGTTTGCCGAAGGGGGGGCTCGGCGACGAAAACTCCTTTTATCAAACCACGTCCCACCTCTCAGGGCTGATCTCTGCCCAGGGTGTGTCCTGAAGAGAGGGTGCGGAACGAACGCCGCTTAGCGTATGCGGAGCCTGGCCGGCTCCATGAGGTGTCAGGAGCGTTGTTTCGGCGGCGCGTTATTGAGGTTTCCCAGGACCTCAGTGCCTGACACCTCTTTTTTTTATCAGAGCGCTTTTTCGGTGACAAACAATATTTTGTATTCCGGTAATTGAATCCGGTCAAGATCGTGTGTTCAGGGAATTTTTATCAAGACTCAGATGATTCTATATTGAGTCTTTACAAGGACATGCCAGAAATATCCGGCGTTTGACTGCCGCCGGGTGGCCGCCAAATAAACTTCCCCGGATTACAGGTTTTTTTCCATGGTCTCGATGGCTTCGGCCATGGCGACCAGCCGTTCGGCGTTCATCACGTGCAGATTTTCAATCAGCTTGCCTTCGACGACGACGACGCCTTTGCCTTCGGCGGTCGCCTCGGCGTGGGCGGAAATGATCTTCTTCGACCATTCGATGATTTCCGGCGGCGGGGAAAACGCCTTGTTGGCGGCGTCGATGGTCTTGGGGTGGATCAGGGTCTTGCCGTCGAAACCCAGTTCCGCGCCCTGTTTGCAGGAATATTCGAAGCCCCCGTCATCGTTCAGGTTCAGATGCACCCCGTCGAGGATGACGATCCCGGCGGCCCGTGCCGCCAGCATGCACAGCCCCAGCGAGGTCACAAAAGGCAGGCGCTCATGGGTGTGGGCGCATTGCAGGTCCTTGGCCAGGTCGGAGGTGCCCATGACCAGGCCGCCGACGCGGGAACTGGCGTGGGCGATTTCCTCGGCGTGCAACATACCCAGCGGCGTTTCCATCATGCACCAGATGGTCAGATCATCGGGGGCGCCGACGGTGGAGAGGATTTCCTCGGCCTGATGCACGGCCCCGGCGCTTTCGACCTTGGGCAGCAAAACGGCATCGGCGCCCATGGTGGCGGCGGCGTTCAGGTCGTCCGGCCCCCACGGCGTGTCCATGGAGTTGACGCGGACGATCAATTCGCGCGTGGCGTACCCGCCCTGCCTGATGGCGTCGCTGACCTGTTTGCGGGCCGTTTCCTTGACGTCGGGCGCGACGGCGTCCTCCAGGTCGAGGATCAGCCCGTCGGCGGCCAGGGTGCGGCCTTTCTCCAGGGCCCTGGCGTTGGAGCCCGGCATATACAAAATGGAACGGCGCGGCCTGACCATTTTCGACATCCCGTTTCTCCCCTGGGTGCGGGCTGGGCGCGGATCAAGCCTACAATTTCGAATTGACCCGTTGCAAGCCTTTGGCTTAGGAAGAGTCCGGGGCGGGACTTTACGGCTTCACCCGCGGATGCGGAACCGTTGCTGACGGATAAGGGATTGTTATCAATTGTAAATTGTTTAAAAAATAAAATTTACAACTAGTAAAAAATTTCTCGCGCAGGGAGGACGGGTTCCTTTATAGTCGGGATATGCCTTTGTGCATAAACCCAAGGGTGTGCATAAATCCAAGGGCGGTTGGTATTGCCAGCCGGAATCCCTTTGAAAAAAAAGTCCCGCTAAGGTTTCCTGATCGCGACTCGAGAGGAAAGCAGGGAAAGATGGAAACAGACGAAAATGTGGGATACCTACCTGAAAGATGTTCGTGTACTGATCGTCGATGATCAGGACTTCATTCGTTCCATGCTCCGCCAAATGCTCGGCGTGCTCGGTTGCAAGAGTATTTCCGACGAGACGAACGGCGAAGCCGCGTGGTTCGCGGTCCAGGATAATCCGCCCGACCTGTGATCGTCGACTGGGAAATGGAGCCCATGGACGGCATCGAACTGGTGAAAAAAATCCGCAACGACGATGCCAGCCCGGACCGCTTCCTGCCCATCATCATGATTACCGCCCATTCCGAACGGCCCCGGATCATCGCCGCCCGGGACGCCGGGGTGAACGAATTCCTCATGAAGCCGGTGTCGGCGCGGATGCTCTTCAGCCGCCTCAACGCGGTGATCGAACATCCCCGCCGCTTCGTCCGGGCGGGCGAGTATTTCGGCCCCGACCGGCGGCGCAAACAGACGGTTGTCAATTTTGAACGCCGCGACACGAAGGATAACAAAGGGCCCGTCAATGGCGGCGACCCCACCAAGCAGATGAGCCAGGAGGAAATCAACGATTTCCTCAACCCCGACCAGAAGGACAGGGAGACCGGGACCGCCGAGGCCGCCGGCGCCGACTCCAGCAGCTAGGAGCCGGGGATCAGGCCGCTTTTTCGATGTAGGAGCGGATCAGTTCCTCGGCGATCTGAACGGTATTCAGCGCCGCGCCCTTGCGCAGGTTGTCGGCCACCACCCAGAAATTTAGTCCGTTGT
>JAESSX010000153.1 GCA_016763915.1 Rhodospirillales bacterium | reverse complement strand
TTGTTGCCTAAATTGTAAGCCTTCTTGGAATAATTCTTTGTTTTAAAGTTCCGCCTTCTTAAATTATGAATGTGGAAATTACTATAAAACGCCCCTGGTTTCCGGAGCAGGAAAGGGGGAGTGTTGATAATGAGGACCATAGTACATGACAGAGAAACCCAATGTAAGCGAGTTGCTGGAGCTGACGACCGAAATCGTTTCCGCCCACGCCAGCAACAACGCTGTCGCGCCGGCTGACCTGCCGGGGCTTATTCAGAATGTTTTCAAGACCCTGGCCGAGGTCGGCTCCGCGCAGGACGTCCCCGAAAAACCCCGACCCGCCGTGTCGGTCAAGAAATCCATTTTTCCGGATTACATTATCTGCCTGGAAGACGGAAAAAAGCTCAAAATGCTTAAACGTCATCTGAAGACGGCGTATAATCTTTCGCCCGACGATTACCGTAAGCGCTGGGGCTTGCCTGCCGATTACCCGATGGTGGCGCCGAATTACGCCAAGCACCGCAGCGCCCTGGCCAAAAAGATCGGCCTTGGCACCAAGTCCCGCAAGCAGAAGCGCTAAAGCGCAGCGTTTGACAATTGCCCGGAATGTACCGGGGAGGAACCATGCCGGAAAATACACCGGAAAACAAAATCGAACGCCGTTGCATCGAAAAGGGCATGAAAATGACCGACCAGCGCCGGGTTATCGCCCGGGTGCTGTCGGAATCCGATGACCATCCCGACGTCGAGGAAGTCCACCGGCGGGCCATCACGCTGGATGCACACATTTCCATCGCCACCGTGTACTGCACCGTGCGTTTGTTCGAGGATGCCAATATCCTCAACCGGCATGATTTCGGCGACGGCCGCGCCCGTTATGAAGAGGTTTCGGAAGAACACCACGATCACCTGATCGACATCCAGTCCGGCGATATTATCGAGTTTCAGAACCAGGAAATCGAAACCCTGCAGGAAAAGATCGCCGAAAAGTACGGCATGAAACTTATCGGCCACCGGCTGGAGCTTTACGGCGTTCCGCTGAAATCCGGAAACACATAAGCTTTACCCACAAACATTCAGTCCACTGCCTTGGCAAAAAAACTTCATATTAAAACTTACGGCTGCCAGATGAACGTCTACGACTCCGACCGCATGGCCGACGTCCTGGCGCCGCTCGGCTATGGTCTTGTGGAAACGCCCGAACAGGCCGACATGGTCATTCTCAATACCTGCCATATCCGCGAAAAGGCGGCGGAAAAGGTGTATTCGGAACTGGGCCGCCTGCGGCTGTTGAAAACCGCCCGGGAACAGGACGGCGGCCAGATGATACTGGCCGTCGCCGGTTGCGTGGCCCAGGCCGAGGGCGAGGAAATCCTCGGCCGCGCGCCTTATGTGGACATCGTCTTCGGGCCACAGGCCTACCACCGCCTGCCGGAAATGGTCGCCCGCGCCTGCCGCGCCGGAAAACGCGGCGCCCGGGGGGCCGGCGTGCTGGACACCGATTTCCCGCCGGAATCCAAATTCGACCATCTGCCGGAGGACCCGGCCAGGGCCCAGGCCGGGAGCACGGCGTTCCTGACCGTGCAGGAGGGCTGCGACAAGTTCTGCACCTTCTGCGTCGTGCCCTATACCCGGGGCGCGGAATATTCACGGCCCGCCGCCGACGTGCTGGCCGAAGCCTCGCGGCTGGCCGGCGCAGGCGTGCGCGAGATCACGCTGCTGGGCCAGAACGTCAACAATTACCACGGCGCCGGCCCGCAAGACAGGCAAGCCGTCTGGGGACTGGGCCGCCTGATCGCCGGGGTCGCCGCCATCGACGGGATCGAGAGGATCAGGTACACCACGTCCTATCCCGCCGACGTGGATCAAGACCTGATCGACGCCCATCGGGATATCCCGGCGCTGATGCCGTACCTGCATCTGCCGGTGCAATCGGGTTCGGACGGCGTCCTCAAGGCCATGAACCGCCGTCATGGCGCCGACGATTACCGGCGGCTGGTCGACCGGTTGCGGGCCGCGCGGCCCGACCTCGGCCTGTCGTCGGATTTCATCGTCGGGTTCCCGGGTGAAACCGACGCCGATTTCGCCGCCACCCTGAAGATGGTCGAAGACATCGGCTACGTGCAGGCCTATTCCTTCAAGTACAGTCCCCGGCCGGGCACGCCCGCGGCGATGCTGGCCGGCCAGGTCGCAGAGGACGTCAAGGCCGAACGCCTGGCCGCCCTGCAGGATCTTATCAACGCGCAGCAACTGGCCTTCAACCGGTCCTGCGTCGGGCGGGTCCTCGACGTGTTGCTCGATCGGGCCGGCCGCGACCCCGGACAACTGGTCGGGCGCAGCCCCTACATGCAGGCGGTCCATGTCGACGATGCGGCCCTCGAGGTGGGCGCCATCGTCGGGCTGAGGATTACCGCCGGCCATGCCAACAGCCTGACAGGCACCGCCACCATCCGCGAAGAGGTGCCGGCATGACCGTGCAGATGACCTTCGACGACAACGCCCTGGTGTTGCAGCTGTTCGGCTCCCACCACCGCAATCTGGCCCGCATCGAACAGAAAATGGATGTCGCCATCAACGCGCGCGGCAACGAAGTCACCATTATCGGCGACGACGACGCGGTCGAGGCCACGGGCCGCGTGCTGACGGGTTTGTACGGCCGCCTGGAACAGGGCAAGGAAGTCGGCGCCGAAGACGTCGAGGCGGTGCTGCGCATGGCGACGGCGCCGAACGGCGATATCGGCGACGCCGAGCTGACGATCAAGACCCACAAGCGTCATATTTCGCCGCGCTCGCCGGTGCAGGCCGACTATCTCAGGGCGATAGACGCATCCAACATGGTGTTCGGTGAGGGCCCGGCGGGTACCGGCAAGACCTATCTGGCCGTGGCCAAGGCGGCGGAACGGCTGATCAACGGGTCGATCGACCGCATCATCCTGTCGCGCCCGGCGGTCGAAGCCGGCGAACAACTGGGCTTCCTGCCCGGTGACATGCGCGAAAAGGTGGACCCCTATCTGCGGCCCCTTTATGACGCGCTGCACGACATGATGCCGGAAAGCCAGGTCGCCAAGCGCATGGAAAGGGGCGATATCGAGGTCGCACCCCTGGCGTTCATGCGCGGGCGCACCCTGTCCAACGCCTGCGTCATCCTGGACGAGGCTCAGAACACCACCGCCGTGCAGATGAAGATGTTCCTGACCCGGTTGGGGGAAAACTCGTCGATGGTCATCACCGGCGACCTCAGCCAGGTGGACCTGCCGCACGGCGTCCGGTCGGGGTTGCGCGACGCCATGGAAATCCTGGCCGGGGTCAAGGGCGTTTCCTTCGTCACCTTCACCAACGCGGACGTGGTGCGCCATCCCCTGGTCGGGCGCATCGTGCGCGCCTACGGCGAGGCCGAAAGCCAACGGAGATCCGGCGCCCGGTACGGCGCCCATTATGATCAAATGAACGGTGCCGGCGCCAAGGTGCCTGCCGATGATGAAGACTGAACCTGTTCCCCCCGGGCCGGGCGACCTGGATATCGACGTCGCCGTCAACTGTTCCCTGTGGGACGACGCCTTGCCCGATGCGCAGGCCCTTGCGCGGACCGCCGCCGAAGCCGCGTGGCGGGCGGG
>JAESSX010000152.1 GCA_016763915.1 Rhodospirillales bacterium | reverse complement strand
GCCCCGCATTACCGACAACGTGACCCAGTACTTGCGGGAATTGAAACCGGAAGAAATGGCCGGGTCGTCAAACTTCCACCGGATGCATGAAAGTGTCCTGTTACGGGTCAGGGCCGCCGTCGCCCCGATCATCGTGACCGATATCCTGATCACCTCGGCTCTGGTGCAGTAGATCCAACTGTCCTCAAAGGGAGTTATTCGACGGCGGATAATTTGATCTGTTCAAATGAGTTAAAGCAACCTGCCCTCACTCCAGGGAGGGTTGCTACGGGGCGGCTCGAAAAAAAATACGTTTTATCCACGTTCTTCCCGTAATTCACAGGGCCGTGGATTGACTGTTTGGGTGTAGTCTCGGCCCGGTTGCCCATTTATTGGGCCAGAATCCTCCCATAACCTCATCCCGCCGGACGCGGCGGGGTTTTTTTGTTGCGCTTGCGATCTATACTCGTGCCCATGTTGGGGATGATGGGGTTCAGGATTCAGGCGGCTTTGTTGGTGGCTTCGGTGGTTTTCGCCGTGGCGGCGGTTGCCCCGGCGCGGGCTGCCAGCGAAGGCGATAAACCATCGGACGAGCAGCCCGTTCGCATCGGGGTTCTGGCCTTTCGCGGGACCGCGCACGCCGTTCGTTCATGGACCCCGATGACACGGTATCTGACGTCCCGCATTGCGGGGACGCGGTTTGAAATCGTGCCGTTGCGGCTGGCCGCCCTGCGCCAGGCCACCGAGAAGGGCGAGATCGATTACGTTTTCACCAATTCCGGACAGTATGTGGAGTTGGAAGAAGCGGTCGGCATCAGCCGTATCGTGACGCTGAAAAAAGCCATCACCGGTGGCATCAGCAACGTTTTCGGCGCCGTTATTTTCGTTCGCGCCGACCGCGGCGATATCCGGAACCTGGGCGACATCAAGGGTAAGGTTTTCGCCGCCGTGGCGCCCGGCGCCTTCGGCGGGTTCCAGATGGCGTGGCGCAAATTCAAATCCGCCGGTATTGACCCGTTCAAGGATTTCAAGGACCTCCGATTCTTAGGATTCCCCCAGGACGACATCGTATTTGCCGTCCGCGACGGCCTCGTCGACGCGGCGACGGTGCGGACCGATGTTCTGGAAACCATGGACGATGAGGAAAAAATCAACATCGACAATTTCCGCGTCCTCGAACGGCGCAAGCTGAATGGGTCCTCCATGCAGGTGACGACCCGGCTGTATCCGGAATGGCCCCTGGCGGCGATGCCGCACGTGGCTTCGGAGCTTTCGGAACAGATCGCGTTGGCATTGCTGAGCCTGAAATCCGATAGTCCCGAGATGCTGGCGTCGGGGTATACGGGCTGGACGGTGCCGCTTGATTACAAACCTATCCACGATCTTTTCCGGGACCTGGAACTGGGCCCTTATGCGCGCGGCGAAATCAGTTTATCGGACCTCCTGCGCCGTCATTGGGAATGGGTGATTTTCGCATCCATCCTTTTTTTCATGATTATCCTGCATGGTATCCGGACCGAATATCTGGTTCAGCGCCGGACGCGGGAACTGTCCGGCGTCAACCGGGAACTGGAACATCAGATACTGGAGCGCCTGCACGCCGAAGAGCAGGTCCGTCAACACGAGGCCGAACTGGCCCATGTGTCCCGGGTCAGCGTCATCGGTGAAATGACGTCCGGCTTGGCCCATGAATTACGCCAACCCCTGGCGGCGATCCGCAATTACGCCGAAGGCGGTATCCGCCGGCTTAAACGAAGAAACGGCAACGGAGACGGTCTCGGCGAGGCCCTGGGTCAGATCGCCGAACAGGCCAGCCGCGCGGCCCAGATCATCGCCCGGGTGCGGGGCTACATGCGCAAGCGCAAACCGCGCCGCGAGGCGGTCGACATGAACAAGGCCGTGCGCGAAGCGGTGACCCTGTTCCGCCACAATGCCGCCAACAGCGCCATTCATATCGAATTGATACTGACGCCGGGCTTGCCGTCCGTCACCGGGGATATGATCGAAATCGAGCAGATGATCATCAACCTTGGCCGCAATGCCATCGACGCCATGACGGCCCCGTCCGGTGATGACGAAGGCCGGGGAACCGGGCGCCGGGGCCGCCTTGAAATTTCAACCGCGATTGCCGAGGGCGGCGTCATGGTCCGGGTTTCCGATACCGGCCCGGGGCTGAACGATGACGAGATGGATACCGTCTGGCAGCCCTTCATGACCACCAAGGAAGACGGCTTAGGCCTGGGGCTGGCCATCTGCCGGTCCATCGCCGAGGCGCACGGCGGGCGAATTTGGGCCGAACCGGCGCCGATCGGCGGATTGACGGTGGTTTTCTTTATTCCCGCCGGTGAAGAGGAGGGTACGGACCATGCCCCGTAACGTGCGGGTATTCGTGATCGACGATGACGAAGCGGTGCGCCGGTCCTTGTGCTGGCTGATTGAATCGGCGGACCATCCGGCCAAGGCCTATGCGTCGGCGGATGACTTCCTCAGCGAGTTGCCCGATACCGACGGCGTCGGCTGCATCGTGACCGACGTTAGAATGCCGGGCATGAGCGGCATTGAGCTTCTGGGGGAACTGGCGATTCGCGGCAGCAATCTTCCGGTCGTCGTCATTACGGCCCATGGCGACGTGCAAATGGCCGTCGAGGCGATGCGTTTAGGCGCCCTGGATTTCGTTGAAAAACCGTTTGAGGAAAAAGCCCTTCTGGAGGTCATCGAACGCGCGCTGACCGAATGTGAGCAACGCCGCCGAACCCTGTCGGCCGACGCGGACGTGCGAAAACGCTTCGAAGCCCTGACGCCCCGGGAACGCGAGGTGCTGGAGATGATTCTCGCCGGTCAGCCCAATCGCCGGGTCGCCAAGGCGCTGGAGATCAGTGATAAAACGGTCGAAGTCCACCGCGCCCACATCATGGACAAGATCGGCGCCGGGTCCTTCGCCGACCTGGTGACAAAGGCCGTGCAGACAGGATTCCAGCCGCGCCCGGAAGGGTGAACAGACGGCCGGGCCATGGGAATTGTTTATTAGGGAATTCCCCAATATTTCCCAAAACCTTATTTCCCTATAATCACGTCCGGTGGCGGTCGTGGCCGAGGGTCATGGCCGCTACGGGGAACTTGAAAACTTTACTTAAAAAAGGGAGGCAATAATGCGTAAATTTGGATTTCTCTTTGCGTCGTTCGCGGCGCTTATGATGCTTATCGGAACGGCGACCACTGCCGATGCCAAGAACGGTTACGGCAAACAGAAGGTCGTTTACCACATCAACTATCCTGGCGGTAAGGAAGACAAGAAGTACAAGGGCGCGATGCGGAATATTCAAAACCACATCAACGCCGTCGGTAAGGAGAACCTGGACCTCAAGGTGGTCGTCCATGGTAATGGTATCTTCATGCTGACCTCGGCCAAGAAGGCCGGCAAGCTGCAGTCCGCTATCGCCAGCCTGAAGTCCCAGGACGTCGCCTTCAGCGTTTGCGCCAACACGCTGAAAGGCAAGAAGCTCAGTCAGGACGCCTTGTACGAAGTGTTCGATCAGGACATCGTGCCGTCCGGCGTCGCCGAGTTGACGCACCTGCAACAGCAGGGTTACACCTACATCAAGCCGTAATTTCGGCTGGTTAAGGTTTCGGGTCAGCCCCGCCCGTCGGGCGGGGCTGATTTGTTTCCAGAAGATTATCTGGCTGAATG
>JAESSX010000151.1 GCA_016763915.1 Rhodospirillales bacterium | reverse complement strand
TGGTTTGCCACGGCACGTCTTCGTCCCGGGTGCCGTGGATCAGGCGCACCGGGCAGTCCAGCGGAATCTCAGCCTTCAACAACAGGTGATTGCGCCCGTCGTCCAGCAGCGCCTTGGTGATCCTGTAGGGGTCATCGCCGTAACAATTGGGAATTTCGGTAAAGCCATCGGTTTCCAACTGCTGTTTCTGTTCAGCGGAAAACGCGCCCTGCATCAGGTCTTCGGTGAAATCCGGCGCGGCGGCGGTGCCGACCAGCCCGGCGATCCGGTCCGGACTCGCCAATGCCGCCAACAGCATGATCCAGCCGCCCATGGACGAGCCGACCAGAACCTGCGGGCCGTCGCTCAAACGGTCGAGGGCGAGGATCGCGTCGTCCGCCCATTCCCCGATGGTGCCGTCCTCGAAGGCGCCCGACGACTGGCCGTGGCCGGTGTAATCAAAGCGCAGAAAGGCCTGGCCGCGGTTGCGGCAGAATTCTTCCAGCGCCAGCGCCTTGGAGCCGGTCATGTCGGACTTGAAGCCGGTCAGGAAAACCACGCCCGGGGCTTTGCCGGGCATTCGGTGGTAAGCGATGGTGCCGCCATCGTCCCGTGTTAGTATTTTGGGTGTATCGGGCATGAGATTCTCTTGGAGATGTTCTGAAGAATGAATAAAGTCACCGACAATAACACCATTGGGTCGGACCCGGAACCCGATCTGACGGGGGTCACGATCCTCCAGGTTCTGCCGGCCATGGGCGCCGGCGGCGGGGTCGAGCGCGGCACCGTCGAAATCGCCCAGGCCATCGTGTCCCGTGGCGGCCGCGCCCTGGTGGCGTCCCGTGGCGGCGCCCACGAACACGAAATCAAACGCGTCGGCGCCGTCCATATCGCGCTGCCGATGCACTCGAAAAATCCGCTGGTCATGTACGCCAATATCGGGCGGCTGGAGCAGCTGATTAAAAAAGAAGGCGTCCATATCGTGCACGCCCGCTCGCGGGCGCCGGCCTGGTCGGCCTATTTCGCCACCCGGCGGACAGGCGTGCCGTTCATTACCACCTTCCACGGCACCTACACGGCGGGCAACGCGCTGAAACGGCGGTATAATTCGGTGATGACCAAGGGCGCGCGCGTGATCGCAATTTCCCGCTTCATCGCCGGTCATCTGCATCAGAACTACGGCGCGCCGAGCGAAAAAATCCGCATCATCCACCGCGGCGTCAACCTGGACAGTTTCGACCCGGCCCGCGTGACGGCGGAGCGGGTGACGGTTCTGGCCGCCGACTGGCGGCTGGAAGACGGCCTGCCGGTGGTCATGCTGCCGGGGCGGCTGACCCGCTGGAAAGGCCAGATCATGTTGATCGAGGCCATCGCCAAGCTGGGCCGGCGCGATCTCCGCTGCCTTCTGGTCGGCGGCGACCAGGGCCGGGTGGAATACCGCCGGGAACTGGAAAATCTGGTCACCCGGCACGGGCTGGGTGAAATCGTACGCATCGTCGATCATTGTGACGACATGCCGGCGGCTTACATGATGTCGGATGTGGTGGTGTCGGCATCGACCGATCCGGAAGCCTTCGGGCGCGTCCTGGTCGAAGCCCAGGCGCTGGGCCGTCCCGTCGTCGCGTCCGATCATGGCGGCGCGCGGGAAACCGTGCTCGAAGGCGAAACCGGCTGGCTGTTCCCGCCGGGCGACGTGGACGCCCTGGCTTCGATGCTGGAAAAGGTTATGAACCAGCCGGGCGAAATCCGCCAGGCAATGGCCGACAAGGCCATCAAACATGTGCGCGAGAATTTTTCCAAGCAGGCCATGTGCGACAAGACCCTTGATGTCTACCGGGAGTTTATCGACCGCAAGGCCGGCGGATAAATGGCTGTCCCGCCGCCCAGCGTTCTGGTGATAAAGCTCGGCGCCCTGGGGGACTTCGTGCAGGCGCTGGGCCCGTTCTGCGCCATCCGCCGCCATCATGCGGGCGCGCGCATCGTCCTGCTGACCACCGGGCCGTACCGGAAATTGGCCGAGGCCTCCGGTTTTTTCGACGAGGTGTGGACCGGGGGACGTCCGGCCGGGGCGGACATCGGCGGTTGGTTCGAATTGCGCCGCCGCTTGAAGGGCGTCGGGTTCGGCCGGGTCTATGATTTGCAAACCTCGGACCGCAGTTCCTTTTACCGGCGCCTGTTCTGGCCCGGACCGGGGCCGGAATGGTCGGGCATCGCGCGGGGGTGCTCCCACCCCCATGCCAATCCGGAGCGGGACTCCCTGCATACCTTTGAGCGCCAGGCCGAACAGCTTAGCCTTGCGGGCATTGCCGACGTGCCGTCCGTCGACCTGACGGGGCCGGGCTGGAAGGGGGACGTTTCGCGTTTCGGATTGCCGGAGCGCACCGTTCTCCTGGCCCCCGGGGGGGCTGCGCACCGGCCCGGCAAACGCTGGCCGGCGGATTCCTTCGCCGCCCTCGCCCGGACGGTGGCGGACCGGGGCATGACCCCGGTGCTGGTGGGCACGGAGACGGCGCTTCTGGCGGAGATCGCGGCCCAAACCCCTCAGGCGCGGGACCTGTCCGGGCAAACCAGCCTGCTGGATCTGGTGTCCCTGGCGGGCGGGGCCGTGGCCGCCGCCGGCAACGATACCGGGCCGATGCACTTGATTGCGGCGACCGGGTGTCCGTCGGTGGTATTGTATTCGAACGAGTCCGATCCAAAGCTGTGCGGGCAGCGGGGTCCGTCGGTTACAATCCTGCGCAGCAAAGCCCTGGCCGGCCTGTCCGTCGCCGAGGTTGTGGACGCGATGGACCTTTGATGTCACAAACATGGGACAGGTGGCTTGACAGATATCCTAATCGGCTTACATTTCGGCCCCGTTTTAAAGCTTTTGAATGCGTGATTTGAATGGTTGAAATTACTCTCCCGGACGGCAGTGAACGCAAGTTTGACGGCCCGGTGACCGGCGCCGAACTGGCCGCCGATATCGGCCCCGGCCTGGCCAAGGCGGCGCTGGCGGTGCGCATCAACGGCGAAGTGGTGGACTTGAGCCGCCCCATCGAGGTCGATGTCGAGGTCGCCATCATCACGGCCAGGGACGAAGACGCCCTCGACCTGTTGCGCCATGACTGCGCCCATGTCATGGCCGAAGCGGTGAAGGAATTGTTCCCCGAAACTCAAGTTACCATCGGCCCGAACATAGAAAACGGGTTTTTCTACGATTTTTCCCGGGCCGAGCCCTTTGTGCCCGAAGACCTGGAGAAAATCGAAACCCGCATGCACGAAATCGTCAAACGGAACGAGGACATCAGCCGCGAGGTCTGGGACCGTCAGGACGCGATCGAATTTTTCAAAAGCCAGGGCGAACACTACAAGGCCGAAATCATCGAAGGCATCCCCGGCGACGAGGACATCTCGCTCTACCGCCAGGGCGACTTCATCGACCTCTGCCGCGGCCCGCACCTGCCGAGTACCGGAAAACTGGGCAAGGCCTTCAAGCTGACGAAACTGGCCGGGGCCTATTGGCGGGGCGATTCCAAAAACGAAATGCTGCAGCGGATTTACGGCACCTGCTGGGCCGACCCGAAACAGCTCAAGGCCTATCTGCATATGGTGGAAGAGGCGGAAAAGCGCGATCACCGCCGCTTGGGCCGGGAAATGGACCTGTTCCACCTGCAAGACGTGGCCGTCGGCTCGGTGTTCTGGCACCCCAAGGGATGGACGTTGTACCGGACCCTGCGCAGTTATATGCGCGGGCGGCTGGAGAAGGCCGGCTACCACGAGGTCAACACGCCGCAGATGGTTGATCGTGGGTTGTGGGA
>JAESSX010000150.1 GCA_016763915.1 Rhodospirillales bacterium | reverse complement strand
TGCAAACCATCGAACGGGTCGGCGAAATGAAAAAAAGGGGGAATAAAATGGCGGATATCGTGTCGATGATTGAACGTGGGGAAAATCTGCCGGATGCTGAAGTGTCGGGGACCGTGGAGGGTCCGGGGTCCGGGGCGGCGCCGCAACAGAACAACGAAGATGAACGCCGCTACCTGAAACGGCGCGGTGACGACCGCCGTTCCACGGGGCATGGCATTGCGGTGATGCCCTCGGGCGGCATGCAACTGACCCTGGATCACGTTTCCGGCCCCGCCTATCTGGTTAACGGCAATTTTGAACTGGAATGGACCAACAGGCACGCCGAGGAGAAGATTCTCGGCAACGTCGATGCCATTTCCCGCGATATCACCGAACGCAACCTGTTTTCCCTGTCGCTGGGAGACGGGCCGCTGAGCAAAATTGCCGGAGCGGAAGAATTGCTGCGGTTTCATCTGAGCATTGCCAAACAGCGTCTATCCAAATCGGCGATCTTGTCCATCGACCCCGACATGAGCGACGACGATATCGGCGTCTTGTCCGCGCTGTACGACGAAACCGAGGAAACGAAACCCGGACAGGTCCTGCATACCCAGGTCAATCTGGCTCCCGTCGGCGAAGCGGAGCAATGGTTCGACGTTTATGCGTCGTTTTTCCGCGAGGGCATCTTTTTCGCCTTCGGGACGGTCAGCGCCGAAAACGATTCCCTGATGGCGCTGCTGGCGCGCCGCGACATCGTCATCCGCGACTTGCTGAAAAAGCGCAAACCCTACCTGACGCCGATGGCGGTGGTTGTCGCCGATCTTCAGAATTCGGTGAAGATCTGCGCCGAGTTGCCGCCCGAGGAATATTTCGAGTTGATCAACCAGGTGTGGGGCGCGGTCGAACCCCTGCTGCGGAAATATTACGCCACCCACGGCAAGCATGTCGGCGACGGCATGGTGTATTACTTCTTCCCGCAGCCGGATTCCAACTACGTTCTCAACGCCATCCGCTGCGCCCAGGAAATGAAGGCGATCATCACCCGCATCAGCCTGGAATGGCAGAAACGGAAAAACTGGGCCAACGAATTGTTGCTCAACATCGGGCTGGTCGAAGGCCGCGAATGGTTCGGCACCTATTCGACGCCGACCCATATCGAATTCACGGTTCTGGGCGACACCATCAACACCGCCGGCCGCTTGAGCGATTTCGCCCGCGAGGGAACGATTTGGGTGACCAAGAACATGCTCGGACAATTGTCGTCGAAGGAACGCCAAAAGCTGACCTTCGGCATCCGCCGCCCGGGCGCTGATGGCGGCGAGATCACGTTGCCCGACACCTATTCGCGTATTTCCAATCTGGTCGATCTGGAAAATCCGAAATACGGGAAATTCAACGATATCGCAGTTCTCGCCGTCGCCGAAGTCATCGACGTCGAGCTGGAGGCCTAGAGCAAATCCCGAGCAAATGGACTCATTTGAGACGACGAATTTGCGGTTAAAAAATAAATAGGGTATTTTCGGTGAACCGAAGTGAACCGGAAATGCCCTAGCCCCTACCCCTTATTGCGCAACAGCCGCGCCTTGTCGCGTTGCCAGTCGCGTTTTTTCTCGTCCTGGCGCTTGTCGCGCTTCTGTTTGCCTTCGGCCAGCGCCAGTTGCACCTTGGCGATGCCGCGGTCGTTGAAATAGATGCTCAGCGGCACCAGGGTCATGCCCTTGCGGTTGATGGCGGCCAGCAGCTTGGTGATCTCGCGCCGGTGCAAAAGCAGCTTGCGCGGCCCGCGCGGATTGTGGGTCGCATAGCCGGCCGATTCATAGGCCGGAATGAAGGCGTTGTTGAGGTAAAGGGCGTCGTCCTTTTCGATCGCGTAGGACTCGCCGATGGAGGCGCGCCCGCCGCGCAGGGATTTGACCTCGGTGCCGAGCAGCATGATACCGGCCTCGAAGGTCTCGACGATGGTGTAATCGCGGCGCGCCTTGCGGTTCTGGGCAACGGTGTTACCGGAGGATCGCTTTTTCTTTTTGGCGGCCATGACCGGAGCGCTTAGTTGAGCAGTCCGACGTCGACCATCGCCTGTTTGACCTGCTGCTTGGAGGCCTCGCTGATTTCGCAAACCGGCAACCGGGTCTCGTCGCTGCATTTCCCGAGCAGGCTGGCGGCGTATTTGACCGGGCCGGGACTGGTCTCGCAGAACATTGCCGTGTGCAGGGTCATCAGGCGATCCTGCAACGCCATCGCGCTGTCCAGGTCGCGGGCCTGCCAGGCTTTGTGCAGATCGGCGCACAGCCGCGGTGCGATGTTGGCGGTGACGGAAATGCAGCCCGCTCCACCGGCGGCCAGGAACGGCACGATGATCGCGTCCTCGCCCGACAACAGGCAAAATTCCTTGGCAATGGCGAGCCGGGTGGCGATCGGCCGGGTCAGGTCGGACGTCGCGTCCTTGACGCCGACGATATTCGGCAGTTCCGCCAGACGGGCCATGGTTTCGACGCTCATGTCGACGACGCTGCGCCCAGGGATGTTGTAAATGAAAACCGGCAGGTCGACGGCGTCGCAGATCGCCTTGTAATGGCGGTACTGCCCTTCCGGCGTCGGCTTGTTGTAATAGGGCATCACCACCAAAGCGGCCTCGGCGCCGGCGTCCTTGGCGTGCTGGGTCAGGCGGATGGCTTCCTCGGTCGAATTGGACCCGGTGCCGGGCATCACCGGCACCCTGCCGGCCGCCGCCTCGATGCACAATTCGGTTACCCGCATGTGTTCGTCGTGGTTCAACGTCGGCGACTCGCCGGTCGTGCCGCACGGAACCAGGACGCTGGTACCCTCGCTGATTTGCCAATCGACAAAGGACCGATACGCGTCCTCGTCGACCTTTCCATCCTTGAACGGCGTGATCAGGGCGGTCATGGACCCCTGAAACATAGTGCTCTCCCTTGAATAGGCTTGTTCGAGCGGCGAACATACCCTCAATCACGCGGTGGCGGCAAGCATCGGAACATAGTGGCCGGTTTGTAAAACCTGGTTCTTCCCTACACAATGAGACCGTTGAATGGCGTAACGCCGATAAGGGGCAAAAAAATGAACGTCCGCACGGCGGGGAAACAGGTTGCCGGGATCGCGCTTTGCCTGGTCGTCTTTGCAACCATCGCCCAGGCCGCGCCGCGCCTGACGCCCGCCGACGCCCGCCCGCTCAAGGCCGGGCTCAAGGCCGTCGAGGACGGAAAGCTCCAGGAGGCCCGGTCCTGGGCGCGAAAAATAAAAAATCCGCTGGCCCGGAAAATTCTCAACTGGGCGCGCCTGAGCACGCCCGACCCCAACATCGGTTTTAACGAAATATCCACCTTCATGGCTACCGGTCCCGACTGGCCGGACCAGAGAGGCCTGCAACGACGCGCCGAGGAAGCCGTGGGCAAGGACACCCCCGATGACGCGGTGTTGGCGTGGTTTTTGGCGCGCACGCCGCTGTCCGGGTACGGCAAGGCCCGGTTGGGCGAGGCTTTGCTGTTCAAGGGCCGCCGGGACGAAGGCCGCGCGTTGATCCGCGACGCCTGGATCCAGGGCAATTTCACCAAGGCCCGCGAAAAAGCCTTCTACAAACGCCACCGGCGCCTGTTGACCGGCGCGGACCACCGCCGCCGCCTTGACCGTTTGCTATGGCAAGGCCGCTATTGGCCGGCGCGGCGGATGCTGTGGAAGGTGCCAACCGGTTACCGGGCGCTGGGCCTGGCGCGGCTGTTTCTGCGTCACAACCGCGGCAACGTGGATACCGCCATCGCCAGGGTGCCGGACGCGTTGAAAAGCGACTCCGGCCTGCAATACGAACGCCTGCGCTGGCGCAGTCGCAAGGGCAAGTACGCCTCGGCCCGGGAAATTCTCAACGCCCCCCCCGACGATCTTGGCCGGCCCCGGCGCTGGTGGAAGGAACGCGAGATGGAGGTGCGCATCACGCTCCGCGAAGGCCTGATCAGCGAATCCTATCGGTTGGCGCGCGACCACGGCCTTGATGTGAACCTGGGCGGCGTCACGGCGGCCTATGCCGAGGCCGAATGGCTGGCGGGCTGGATCGCGCTCCGCTTCCTGGGCGCCCCCCGGCTTGCGGAAACCCACTTCGAAAGAATGTACAACGCCGTCAAATACCCGGTCAGCCTGGCCCGCGGGGCGTACTGGATAGCGCGCTCGCGCGAGGCCCTGGACAGGACAAAAGTGAACATCGCCGCCGCCCGGACCTGGTACCGGCTCGCCGCTCGGCATCCGACCACCTATTACGGGCAGTTGTCGATTGCCCGCCTGCGCCCCGGT
>JAESSX010000149.1 GCA_016763915.1 Rhodospirillales bacterium | reverse complement strand
GAGACGCCGAATCCGGAAAGACCCAGCGGCGCATCTGTGTAGACATTCACACCGGAGCGGTCAAGCGCCATACCCGTTCGATCGATATCCCCCGGGGTTTTCCAGATGTTGCCGCCAGCGATATTGCATTGCCCGGCACACGTGGCTTAGAGTCGGATTATCAGTCGATACCGGGTCCCCTTCAACCCTTTAGCCAATCGGAGATAGGATCATGCCCAAGTTTCCAAATTTTTCCTTTCGGTTAGCCGGCGTTGCCACTGCCTTTTTATTAATTTTCTCGCTCCATGTCCCCGGCGCGCGGGCGCAGGTAACCACCTATTCCCAGAATGAAATTCTGGTCGCGGCGGAAAATCTGTTCGGCGCCACCACCAAGGGTCTGGCCAGCGTCGTCGAAAAAATCTTTCAGGATCTTGGCGAACCCAACGGCTACATTTCCGGCGATGAAATTTCCGGCGCCTTTATCGTCGGCCTTCGCTACGGCCGCGGTGAATTGAACCAGAAAGGCAAAGGCAAACAGCCCATTTTCTGGCAGGGGCCATCGGTCGGTTTCGATTTCGGCGGCAATGCGTCCAAGGCCTTTGTGCTGATTTACAACATGTCCTCGCCGGACGATCTTTACCGGCGCTTTCCGGGGCTGGACGGCAGTTTCTATTTCGTCGCCGGGGTCGGCGTGAACTATCAAACCGACGGCGTGCTCACGGTCGCCCCCATCCGCACCGGCGTCGGCCTGCGCGCCGGGGCCAGCCTGGGCTACCTGCATTACACCCGGGAATCCACCTGGTTCCCTCTCTGATACGACACATAAAACCAACAAGACGGTATTACACGCATGACAGAAATGGCAGCCGCCATGGCGCGGCTGGGAACGGAGTCGGCCTTCGAAGTGCTGGCCCACGCCAAGGCGCTTGAAGACCAGGGCCGCGACATCATCAACCTCGGCATCGGCCAACCCGACGTCAAGACCGCGGATCACATCGTCGAAGCCGCCGTCAAGGCGTTGCGCGACGGGCATCACGGCTATACCCCGGCCCTGGGGCTGTCCGAATTGCGCCACGCCGTCGCCGCGGATATCGCCAAACGCCGGGGCGTCGAGGTCGATCCCGGGCACGTCCTGATCGTTCCCGGCGGCAAGGTGACGATGTTTTTCGCCAT
Organism: Rhodospirillales bacterium; assembly: GCA_016763915.1. Next base: position 9,796 of record JAESSX010000149.1, on the reverse strand, counting down.
CCTGATGTTCGGCGAAGCCGGGGCCGAGATCATCTATCCCAACCCCGGATTTCCAATCTACCAATCGGTAATCAATTTTTCCGGCGCCAAGGCCGTCGCCATGCCGCTGCACGAGGAAACGGGTTTTTCCTTCTCGGCCGAAGAAGTGCTCGGCCTGATCACGCCCAGGACCCGCCTGATCATCCTCAACAGCCCCGCCAACCCGACCAGCGGCGTCGTCCCCAGGTCCGAGATCGAGCGCCTGGTGGAAGGCCTCGAAGCCCACCCCAACATCTACATCCTGTCCGACGAAATTTATTCGCGCATCCTCTACGACGGGCGCGAACACGTCAGTCTTCTGGAGTTCGAGTCCATTCGCGACCGGGTCATCCTTCTCGACGGCTGGTCGAAAACCTATGCCATGACCGGATGGCGGCTGGGCTACGGGGTCTGGCCCGCCGGCCTGATCGACGGGGCCACGCGCCTCGGCATCAACTGCCATTCCTGCGTCAGCGCACCGGCCCAGTTCGCCGGCATCGCCGCCCTGGAAGGCCCTCAGGCGTCCGTGGACGCCATGATTGCCAACTTCGACAAGCGCCGCGTTTTCATGGTCGACGAACTGAACCGCATTGCCGGCATTACCTGCGCCGGATCGGCGGGCGCCTTTTACGCCTTCGCCAACATCACCGGAACGGGACTGGGCTCGACGGAAATCCAGGACAAATTCCTGGGCGAGGCCGGGGTCGCCACCTTGTCCGGCACCAGCTTCGGGCAAAAGGGCGAAGGTTATTTGCGCTTTTCCTACGCCAATTCGATCGACAATATTCAAAACGCCCTTAGCCGAATCCGGGAATGCCTTTAACAAGCGCCTTTTCATGGTATGATCCCGCCGATTTATAAACAGCGCAAATGCTAGGCAACTGCTTAATTTTTAAGCATCGAGAGTGGGGGAGCTATCCGCACGGTGTCGTCGCTATAGCTGTAATCCATTGAAATAATTATTAATTCATCCCCTACCCCGGTGGCTTTTGGGTTGGCATGATCTATGCGACAAACAGTCAAACCTCGGGCCCACCTCAACGGGAGTTCTAATCGAAAGCCAATGAAGAAAATCGAAGCCATCATCAAACCTTTCAAGCTGGACGAAGTGAAGGAAGCCCTTCACGAGATCGGCCTGCAGGGAATTACCGTTCTTGAAGCCAAGGGGTTCGGTCGCCAAAAGGGCCACACCGAACTGTATCGCGGCGCTGAATACGTCGTCGATTTCCTGCCCAAGGTGAAAATCGAACTGGTCCTCGAGAACGATATGCTTGAACGCGCCGTCGATGCCATCCTTCAGGCCGCCCACACGGGGCGTATCGGCGACGGAAAAATTTTCATCTCTTCGGTGGAAGACGTCATCCGCGTCCGCACCGGAGAACGGGGAAAAGAGGCGATTTAGCCTTCCCCCCACCATCACATCGAAACCATTCATTTAACGGGATTTCAATGAAGAGGAGCCCACACCGTCATGTCACTAAATTGTAAGAAACCAGAGGATGTCCTCAAGATTTTAAAGGACGAAGAGATCAATTTCGTCGATCTACGCTTCACCGACCCGCGCGGCAAGTGGCAACACCTGACCATGACGTCCGAATTCATCGATGAGGATTCGTTCACCGATGGCATCATGTTCGACGGATCGTCCATCGCCGGCTGGAAGGCGATCAACGAATCCGACATGTCGCTGGTCCCCGACCCGACCACCGCGGTTATGGACCCGTTCGCGGCGCAGCCGGCGATGATTTTGTTCTGCGACATCACGGAACCGACCACCGGCCAGCCCTATGGCCGGGACCCGCGCTCCGTGGCCAAGAAGGGCGAAGCCTATCTGGGCTCCACCGGCACCGGCGATACCGCCTACTTCGGACCTGAGCCGGAATTCTTCATCTTCGACGACGTCCGCTTTGACGTGCAGATGAATTCCTGCTTCTACGAGTTCTCATCCGACGAGGGACCCTACGAGTCGGGCCGGATCATGCCTGAAGGCCAAGGCAACATCGGCCACCGCCCGCCGGCCAAGGGCGGGTATTTCCCGGTGCCGCCGGTCGATTCGGCCAATGACCTGCGCGCCGAAATGGTTACGGTGATGAAGGAAATGGGCCTCAACATGGACAAGCACCACCACGAAGTGGCGCCCAGCCAGGCCGAACTGGGGTTGACCTTTGCGCCGCTGGTGCGTTCCGCCGACAACGTCCAGATCTACAAATACGTGACTCAAATGGTGGCCCACACCTACGGCAAGACGGCGACCTTCATGCCCAAACCGGTGGCCGGCGACAACGGGTCGGGCATGCACGTCCATCAGTCCATCTGGAAAGACGGCAAGCCGACCTTCGCCGGGTCCGGCTATGCCGACCTGTCGGATTCGGCGCTGCATTACATCGGCGGCATCATGAAGCACGCCAAGGCGTTCAACGTCTTCACCAACCCGAGCACCAACAGTTACAAGCGGCTGATCCCGGGTTTCGAGGCGCCGGTGCTGCTGGCCTATTCGGCCCGCAACCGCTCGGCCGGCTGCCGTATTCCGTTTGCGGTCGGGGCCGCCGGCAAGCGGGTCGAAGTCCGCTTCCCCGACGCCACCGCCAACCCCTACCTGGCGTTCACGGCGATGATGATGGCGGGCCTCGACGGCATTCAGAACAAGATCGATCCCGGCGAAGCCATGGACAAGGATCTCTACGACCTGCCGCCTGAGGAACTTTCCGAAGTGCCGACCGTCGCCGGGTCCTTGCGCGAGGCCCTCGATGCCTTGGACGCCGACCGCGACTACCTCAAAAAAGGCGACGTCTTCACCGACGACCAGATCGACGCCTACATGGAACTCAAGTGGGAAGAAGTCTACAACTTGGAGCACACGCCGCACCCGGTCGAGTTCAAGATGTACTATTCGTCCTGACCGGCGACGCTACCAAGCCGAGATCAAGGGCCGCCTCCCCCGGGAGCGCGGCCCTTTTTTTCATCCCGGACTTAACGCCCCGGCAGCTTGACGGAGAAGGTCTCCTCACCGGCCTTGTGCACGTTGTCCCAGGCGCGGACGATGACATGGGTGAGGCCGGGCGGAATGGTCACGCCGCCAAGACCGCGGGTGAAGGGCTGCTCATCGACATGGGGATGGTACAGCACCCGGGTGCCCAGCACCTTGCCGCCGGGGGCCAGGATTTCAAACTTGTCGGCATAATGCTTCCAGCCCGTATCGGCGTGGGCGACGGAGGCCGTAAAGGAATAGCTGTCGTTGCCGTTGTCGGTGGCCATGGCGTCGACGACCGAGGCCTTGCCGGCAACGGCCTCGGCGCTCCAGGCCAGGCCTGCAACTACCGCCAGCCCCGTCAGGACCGGGAACTTTGCGCTACGGGTCATCTTAAAAACCTCCCTAGTGCCGGAAAATGCCTCGGCAAAAGGTTGCACGGTTACCGACAGGATCAAAGAAATTATTTTTTAAACCTATAGTTTCAACAGGTTGAAATATTTTCCAAATTTACCTGTTGCATTGGCCCAAAAAGAATGTTCTTCTTTTGTTCTAGTGTTGAGCCGTCGTTGAAATCAACGTTTTAAAGGACCGGTCCCATGATCAACAAAGCCTTCTTCGGTGAACTTCTCGCCCTGACATTCGTATTTGCCGCCGGGTACGCCTTCATGGTGGTGGCCTGACCGGGATACGGCCCTGCCCGTTCCACCCGCCCCTCCCCCGGGTCGGTCTCACTCCGGTGTAACGGACCGCGGGCTTCCGTCGTCGTCAATGGCGACGAAGGTGAACACTCCTTCGGTCACCTTGATGCGGTCGCTGGATTCGTCGCGGCGCAGCACCCAGGCCTCGACCCCGATGGTGATCGAGGTGCGGCCGATTTTCCGGATATCGGCGTAACAGCAGACCACATCGCCCACCAACACCGGTTTGTGGAACGTAAAACCGGTCACCGCGACGGTCGCCACCCGGCCGCGGGCGCGGGCATTGGCGGTGATGCCGCCGGCGATATCCATTTGTGAAATCAGCCATCCGCCGAAAATGTCGCCGTGCGGGTTGGTGTCCGCCGGCATTGCCAGGGTGCGGATCGCCAGTTCCCCCCTGGGCTCTTTATCGGTGTTTTCGGCCATCGCGAAACCTCCTCGGAACACACTATATCTTGTAATTCATCCGCTTATAGATACTGTATAATGGCCTATAAGACAATCGCACCATATTGGAAACGGCCGGTGGTAAGGGCCGGCAAAAATCCTTAAATATACGCAAACGGGCGCCCAACGGGCGTCGGCCGATTTGGAATAAAAAAATATGACCGACCTTTTCGATCACGCGGACGAAGACACGACCAAATCCGCAAACAAATCTCCGGCAAAGGGCAAGGCCTCATCCAAGGCCGCGAAGTCCCTCAATCCGAAGCAATCCTCCGCGCCGCCCGCCAAGGGAAAAACCGGGGCGAAAACCGAAAAAGGATATTCGGCCAAGGACATCGAGGTCCTGGAAGGCCTGGAGCCGGTGCGCCGGCGCCCGGGCATGTATATCGGCGGCACCGACGAGCGCGCCCTGCATCATCTGGCGGCGGAAATCATCGACAACGCCATGGACGAAGCCGTGGCCGGACACGCCAACCGCATCGACATCCATCTGGCCGAAGACCAGACCCTCACCGTGGTCGACAACGGGCGCGGCATCCCCGTCGATTCACACCCCAAATTCAAGGGCAAATCGGCGCTCGAGGTTATCCTGACGACGCTTCATTCCGGCGGCAAGTTTTCCGGCGACTCTTACGAAACCTCCGGCGGTCTGCACGGTGTCGGCCTGTCCGTGGTCAATGCGCTGTCCGACCATCTCCGGGTCGAAGTGGCGCGGGACAAGATGCTGTGGTCGCAATCGTACGCGTGCGGCAATCCGCAAGGGCCGCTGAAAAAGGAAGGCGCCGTCAACAACCGCCGCGGCACGACGATCATTTTTCACGCCGATGCCAAGATTTTCGGCGCCCACACCCATTTCCGCCCGGCGACGCTGTACCGCATGGCCAGATCAAAAGCCTACCTGTTCCGGGGCGTGGAAATCCGCTGGTCCTGCGACCCTAAGCTGTTAAGACCCGAAGACGGCGCGCCGCCTGAGGAAACCCTGCACTTCCCCGGCGGTCTGGAAGATTTCCTGATCTCCAAGCTGGCCGGACGCAAGGCCCTGACGGAGGTGCCGTTCGCCGGGCGCACCCAGCTCAACGGCAGCGGCAAGCTGGAATGGGCCGTCGCCTGGCCGCTCGACGAAGACGGCTTTTTCAATTCCTACTGCAACACCGTGCCGACGCCCCAGGGCGGCACCCATGAATTGGGCCTGCGCGGCGCGCTGGCCAAGGGATTGCGTACCTACGGAGAGCTCACCAACAACAAGCAGGCTTCCAAAATCACCGCCGACGACGTTGTCGGCGACGCCTGTATCATGTTGTCGCTGTTCATCAGGGACCCTCAGTTCCAGGGCCAGACCAAGGATCGGTTGTCCAACGCGGAAGCCCAGAAGCTGGTGGAATCCTCGCTTGGCGATCATTTCGACCACTGGCTGTCGGCGTCCCCCAACAATGCCCGGGCGATTCTCGAACACGTGATCGAACGCGCCGAAATGCGCCTCAAGCGCCGCCACGACAAGAAAATGAAACGCCAATCAGCGACCAAACGCCTTCGCCTTCCCGGCAAGCTGACCGACTGCACGGCGTCGACCGCCGAAGGCACGGAAATTTTCCTGGTCGAGGGTGACAGCGCCGGTGGCTCCGCGAAATCGGGACGCCAACGCAAGACCCAGGCCGTGCTGCCGCTGCGCGGCAAGATACTCAACGTCGCCAGCGCGTCGCTCGACAAGATCCGGGCCAACCAGGAACTGAGAGATCTGATCGAGGCCCTGGGCTGCGGCATCGGCGACAATTTCATGCCCGACGACCTTCGCTACGAGCGCGTAATCATCATGACCGACGCCGACGTGGACGGCGCCCATATCGCCTCCCTGTTGATGACGTTCTTCTTTAAGGAAATGCCGCAACTTATTGAAAATGGTAACCTTTACCTTGCCATGCCGCCGCTTTACCGCATCACCCAGGGGGCCCGGACGATGTATGCCCGCGACGACGCCCACAAGGATGAACTGATGAAAAAGGAATTCACCGGCAAAGGCAAAATCGACATCAGCCGCTTCAAGGGCTTAGGCGAAATGCCGCCCAAGCAGTTGAAGGAAACCACCATGGACCCGGCGACCCGAACTCTGCTGCGGGTCACCGTGCCGCCGCGCCATTCCGACGAGGACATTATCGAAGCCAAGGAAACATCGAAACTGGTGGACAGCCTGATGGGCAAAAAACCGGAACTGCGCTTCCGGTTCATTCAGGAACATGCCCAATTCGTTGATCAAATCGACATCTGAGGCCCCTCAAGGAACCATAAGCGGCGAAGGAGGCGCCGGCGATCATCCCATGGTTTTCCTGTCCCGAACCGTGCAGGAACATCGTCGGATCGTTCTGAACCAAGCCGATGACGGCGCCCCTGGCGCCGGCCGGCCCCCGCTCTCTGGGGGAAAGGCCGGCCCCTGCATTCCCTTGTCCCGCAAAATGTGCTTTAAATATAAAACTGGGGGTTGCCGATAGGAAGGCGGAATGCCCGAATTCATTTCATCAAGGAATTTCGCCGCCGGAGAAGAAATCTTCCGCATCGGCGACCGCGGGCGGCACGCTTATTTCATCGAAAGCGGCGGCGTCGAGGTTTCCATCCCGAAAGACGGCGAAACCCTTGTCATCGCCGAACTCGGCGTCGGTGAAATCTTCGGTGAAATGTCGATGATCGACGACGCGCCCCGTTCGGCGACGGTGACCGCAAAAGTCGACACCGAAGTCATCGAAATCCAGCGCTCCCGGTTCATTCAACCGCTGACATCCAAAGACCCGATGATGGACCTGTTGTTGAGGATCGTTCTGGCGCGGTTTCGCGACGCCCAGCGCCAGATGTCCGGCATCAAGGCCCAACCGGATGGTTTCGACACCTCGCTGGAAGAAATCCGCGTCCTCGCCTTTGAGAGAATCCATAGCGAACGGGACTTGCGCCGGGGTCTCGAAGCCGAAGAATTCGAAATGCATTACCAGCCCATCGCGACCCTGGACGGCGGACACATCGCCGGTTTCGAGGCCTTGATGCGATGGAAAAAAGAAGACGGTTATATCTCGCCGGCAGAGTTTATCCCTTTGGCCGAAGCGACGGGCCTGATCATCGAACTCGGCCGCTTCGCATTGGAAAAGGGCCTGCAAGCCCAGAAACTGTTTCACACCAGCTTTGCCCAGGCCTTTCCCGACCTGCCTGCGCCGTTCATGAGCGTCAATGTCTCGGGCATGCAACTGGCCGACCTGGACGAAATCGACCTGCTGGCCGGCATCATCGAACAAAGCGGCGCGGACCCCAAGACGGTCAAGCTGGAAATCACCGAATCCCTGATGATGGAAAACCCGGACCATGCGGCGAACGCCCTGAAAAAGCTTAAAGCCCTCGGCATTTTGCTGGCCATTGACGATTTCGGCACCGGCTATTCCAGCCTCAGCTACCTGCACCAATTCCCGCTGGATACGCTTAAAATCGACCGTTCCTTCGTCGTCAACATGGATAAATCGGAACCCAGCAACCGGATCGTCCGTTCCATCGTCCAACTGGCGCTGGCCCTGGAAATGGACATTATCGCCGAAGGCATCGAGGAAAAAACGCAGATGGACGCTTTGCGCGAACTGGGCTGCCAGTACGGCCAGGGCTATTACATGTCGAGACCGCTTGCCCAGGACCAGATCCTGGAACTGATTGAAAGCCGGCCCACCTGGTAAGAAATTATTGGGGGTTTTTATGGGCGAGAGGGGCGAACGCCGTTGCCGGCGCTTTAATGCAGAATCTCCCCTTTGCTGTCCTCCGGAACCTCTTCGGTTTCAACGGCGACGGGTTGGCCGTCCCGGTCGAGGAAGGCGAAGTCGCCGATGTCGCCAACCAGGACTTTTTCACGCATATCGGCCAGAAACGCCTTGGCCTGATCCTCGCTCGGCAGGCTGGCGTCGGAATTCTTGGCGATGCCGACGACGACGAAATTCCAGCCGCTGTTTTGCGCGTCCGCGGTGGCGCACACTTCCGCCATGTTTAATCCCACCTGCACCGGTTGATGGGCGTCGAACAGAATCTGCACCGCGCCGACGGTTTCCCCGTCTTCCTCGGTAAACGCGGCGCGGATAAAAACGTACAGCATGCGGTGCGGAAACCCCGACATCACGCACTTGGAAACCAGGTCTTCAAAATTATCGGCAAACATCAATCAGCCTTTCAATCCCAACATCAAATTCATATTCTGCACCGCCTGGCCGGATGCGCCTTTTCCTAAGTTGTCCAACAGCGCCATGATCACGGTTTGGCCCTCGTCCCCGCCGCCGGTCTTGTTGGCGAAAACGTACAGGTGCAGCTCGTCGGTGCCATTGGCGGCCTCGGGCTGGATACCGGTCATCCGCGCCGTTTCCTCCAACCCGGCGACCGTAACCAAAGGCTGGTCCCGGTAATGGCCGGCCAGCACGTCGTGGATGTCTTCGGCGCTGGGCGTTCCCGGCAACGACCACAACTGCAACGGCAACTGCACGATCATGCCCTGACGGAAGCGCCCGACACTGGGCATGAACAGGGGCCGGTGGGTCAGGCCGCCGCGGCTCTGGATTTCCGGCACATGCTTGTGGGCCAAGGTCAATCCGTAGACCCGGAACGCCTCGTCGGTATAATCGGGCGCGCCTTTGTCCTCGAAACTTTCGATCATCCTGCGTCCGCCGCCGGAATATCCGGAAACGGCGTTAATGGTCACCGGATGATCGGCCGGCAGCACCCCGGCCGCCACCAGCGGGTGGATCATCGCCACCGATGACAGCGCGTAACAACCGGGATTGGTGACCCGCTTCGAGGCGGCAATGACCCCGGCCTGGGCGCCTTCCAGTTCGGGGAAGCCATAGGTCCAGTCCGCATCGGTCCGGTGCGCCGTCGAGGCGTCGATCACCCGCACGTCGGTGTTTTCGATCATGGCGACGGCTTCGCGCGCGGCGTCGTCGGGCAGACACAAAATCGCCAGATCGGCGGCGTTCAGCATGTCGGCCCGGGCGGCCGGGTCTTTCCGGCTTTCCTCGGACAGGCTGATGACTTCGACATCGCCGCGCCCGTCCAGCCGCGCCCTGATCTGCAGCCCGGTGGTGCCGACTTCGCCGTCGATGAAAACTTTTGCGCTCATGTTCCCTATTCCTTGAGCAGGCCCAAAAAAACGGACGCCCCCGAAGGACGCCCAATCCTGGGGCAAATAACTGGTCCGGCTATTAACGTTCCTTCAAAGAAAGCTGGTCCTGTCGCATGAAATTTCAATAGCAGGATTTTTTTAAAATTAAGGGCAGACAAAACGCCATCAAATTCCGCTCGTCTTTATACCGGATTCCCCCGCTCCGCAACCACGACGGCCTTGGGCCCCCCCGGAATAATCGATGATAAACTCCATAATCGATCCCCCCGCCCGGTAGATTGACCGGTAATTTTCGATTACTATCTCACGCCCTTTCCTTGCGTATTAAAGAAATTGAGGATGGGGCGTAACGATTCAGGAATTAAGAGATGAAATATCGTGGATGACAAATTAACCCATCTGGAAGGCCTAGCCCGTCTGACAAAGGAAAATTCCGAAGAGGGGCGCCAGAAACTGCTCCGCGAAGTCACGGATATGTTCATGCAATCGCCGGACACCCTGAACGAGCGTGAAATCGCCTATTTCGGCGAAATCATG
>JAESSX010000148.1 GCA_016763915.1 Rhodospirillales bacterium | reverse complement strand
GCGCCGCGCGAAGGTCCCCAGCCCCGCGAGCGTCACATCGAACCGCGGCCCCGTCACCGATTGCAGGGCCAGCTCGATATCCCGTTCGACCCCGCCGGTAACGTCGCCGATAAAGCGCAGCGACAGGTGCAGGTTTTCATCCGCTATCCAGCGCGCGCCGGACAGGCCGCCTTCCAGGCCCCTAAGCCGGGCCCGAATATCGCCGGGCAGGGACAGGCCGACGAACAGGCGCATGAGCGTTTATCTCCTACGGCGCCGGATTGGGGTTATCGGCGTGAATGGCGTCGATCCCGGCCAGCACTTCGTCGGACAGCTCCATGCCCTCGGTGTCCAGGTTGGAACGCAGCTGTTCCGGCGTCGTCGCCGCGATGATGGTGGAGGTCAAAAAGCGCCGGGAATGGACGAACGCCAGCGCCATCTGTGACGGATCGAGCCCGTGTTCTAAGGCCAGCTCGACGTAGGCCCCGGTCGCCAGCACCCCGTTCGGTTTGAAATAGCGCATGAACTTGGGAAACAGTTTATGGCGGCTTCCGTCCGGCAGTTGCCCTCCCAAGTATTTTCCCGTCAACGCGCCGAAGGCCAGCGGCGAATAGGCGAGAAGCCCGACCTCTTCGCGGATGGCGGGTTCCGCGAGGCCGATCTCGAACTGACGGCAAATCAGATTGAACGGGTTCTGGATGCTGGCCGGGCGGGGCAATCCCATACGGTCTGCGATTTCCAGGAACGTCATCAGCCCCCAGGCGGTTTCATTGGACACCCCGATGGCGCGGACCTTGCCCGCCTTGACCTGATCGGCCAGGGCGTCGAGCTGTTCTTCCATCGGCGTAGTGTCATCGTCCTCAACATGGGCGTAATCCAGCTTGCCGAAATAGTTGGCTTTGCGCTCCGGCCAGTGGGTCTGGTAGAGGTCGATGACGTCAGTTTTCAGCCGTTTCAGGCTCAAATCCACGGCCTCCGCCACCTGCTTGCGGGAGAAATTGAGCTGGCCGCCCCGGATGTGAGAACGATCATTGCTGGGGCCGGTGATCTTGGTCGCGACGACCATTTTGTCGCGGTTGCCGCGGGCCTGCATCCAGTTGCCGATGATTTCCTCGGACCGCCCCTGGGTTTCGGCCCGGCCCGGGAAGGAATAGGCCTCCGCCGTGTCGATGAAGTTGACGCCGTGGTCCACGGCCATGTCCAGTTGCCGGTGGGCCTTTTGCTGCGAGGTCTGTTGGCCGAACGTCATGGTGCCGAGACAAAGGCGGCTGACCATGATTCCGGTGCGGCCGAGCGGGTTCATTTTCATTGATGGTTTATCCTTGAACGAAGGCGAGAGTGGAAACGGTCCTGAAATTTAAAGAAAAAGGGCCAGAACCCCGGTGTAGCCGTAGACCCGGTTGTTGGAAACCTCGCCGTTGCCGAAAAATCCGACCAGCGGGACATCGCCCAGGACGTCCCGGATGATGGACATTTCCTTGCCTTCCTTGCCGAACATGTTGGGGCCACGCGCGATACAGGAAAAATAAATGCCGCCCCGGGGCGGCCCCGGCAGGCGGCCTTTGAGGTTTTCCAGCATCGCAACGAGGTCTTCCTCGGCGCTTTTCGGATCGCGGCGCACGAACATCACCCGGTCGCCGGCCTCGATATTCTCGCCGACCGCCAGCCAGCCCCGGTCGGTGTCGATGCCGATCAGGTTGCGGACCACGTAATCCCCGGTGTCGGAGCCCTCGATGGGAAAGGCGGTGTGAATGTAGCCGGCGGCGCGCTTGAGGTCGCGTGACAGCAGTTCGCCGACATCTTCCTTGAACACGTCGAGCGCCCCTTTACCGTCGAGGCCGATAATGACGTTGTCCAGACAGTCCGACACCACATGGGTCGAGCCGACCGGAAGACGGCCCTGGGTCAGGCCGGTGGCGACCTCGATGCCGGGCGCGAAAAAAACGCCGGAAACCCCGCCGCCGGTGATATCGCCGGCAATTTGCGGGTGCGCGCTTCTGGACGCCGTCAGGCCGCCGACCAGAAACCCGAACGTCACCACGCCTAAGCCTTCGATGATTTCCATGGATCTTTTGTTGTTGGGATCGCCGTGGACAATGCCGAACGGAGGGGATGCGGCCTCGATCCAGGCTTTACCGGCGTCGGTGAATTCATTGATGTCATCCAGAATGGCGGGAAACACGCAAAAGCTGTCTTCCGGCAACCGCACCGCCATGGCCACCGCCGCCGGGCGGCCGAAGAATTCCACGCCCGTTGCGCAAACACCCATCCCGACGGTCCCGACCCAGTCGTCGATGCCGGTGGTCTGGCGAAGATAGGTCAGGATGGAGCCGACATCCTCGGCGATAACGTCGGTGACGTACAAAAACCCCAACAGGGACTCGCCGTCGTCATGGGTGAGGTCCTCGCCGCCGAGCAGGCCTTCTACCAAGCCCCTGGCGATGCCGGCCCAGCCATCGGCATCGGAATGAGCATATTTAAACGGAGTCATGGTCGGGCTTTCCTTGTCCATCACCTGTTATACCAAGGATCGGTGATAATGGCCCTTGGTATTACCCCGCACACAAGCCGCCATCAACGGCGGAAAACGACTGGTTCTCTCCAGGACGGCGTTCGCGGCGCACGCAAAAGTCGCCCAAAGACAATTTTTCGCCTTATTTCATGTTGATAGTCCTATTGATCAGGGGGAGTTTTGTGCCATATATAGCGCAAGCGGGCTCCTCTTCGGCCCCTAACCAATTATGGAGACTTTCATGGCTTTCGGACCTGACCAGAAATTTTCGCTTCGCACCGCCCGGATGAGCGGCGATCAGGCCCACGCGGCCGAAATAGACGTCGGCCTGAGGGAGTATATGCTCCGCATCTACAACTACATGGCCTCAGGGCTCGCGCTGACCGGGATTATCGCCTATGCGGCCGCCAACACGCCGGCGGTCCTGAACATGATGTACGCGATCGGCCCGAACGGGGTCGCCCAGCCGACCATGCTGGCGTGGGTCGCCATGCTGTCGCCGCTGGGGTTCATTCTGGCGCTCAGCTTCGGCATCAACAAAATGAAGGCCTCGACGGCGCAGGCCGTGTTCTGGGGCTTCTCGGCGGTCATGGGATTGTCGCTGTCGCACATTTTCCTGGCCTACACCGGCACCTCCATCGCGCGCGTGTTCTTCATCACGGCGGTCACCTTCGCCGGCATGAGCCTGTACGGCTACACCACCAAAAAAGATCTGACCGGGTGGGGCTCGTTCCTGTTCATGGGCCTGATCGGCATCATTATCGCCAGCCTCGTCAACATGTTCCTGCAAAGCTCGGCCATGCATTTCGTCATCTCGGTGATCGGCGTTTTGATCTTTGTCGGCCTGACCGCCTATGACACGCAGAAGATCAAGAACATGTATTCCGCCGTCGATGGCTCGGAAACCGCTTCGAAGAAGGCGATCATGGGCGCGCTGACGCTGTATCTGGACTTCATCAACCTGTTCTTGATGCTGCTCCGCCTGTTCGGCGACCGCCGCTAACGATACCGAAACATCATTCAAACAACCCGCCCGGAGCCAACCAGCTTCCGGGCGGTTTTTTGCTCAAAGCCAATAGGGGATTTACATGAGTAAGCCTAAAGTCATTGTATCGCGGCGCTGGCCGGAAGAGGTCGAACGCCACCTGGCCGAGGTGTTCGACGTGCAACTGAACGAAGACGACGTTGCCATGACCGCCGACGAAATGCGCGCCGCCCTGCAATCGTGCGATGCGTTCTGCCCGACGGTGACCGACGCGGTCGACGCCGAGGTGCTCGGCGTCGACGGCGCGACCGCCAAAATCATCGGCTCGAACGGCGTCGGCTTCAACCACATCGACCTGGACGCCGCCAAGGCGGCCGGCTTGTGCGTCACCAACACGCCCGAGGTGCTGACCGACTGCACCGCCGACCTGGCCATGAACCTGCTGCTGACCGTGGCCCGGCGCACCGGCGAAGGCGAACGCCACGTGCGCTCGAACAGCTGGGCCGGCTGGCGGCCGACCCACATGATGGGCACCAAGGTCACCGGCAAGACCATCGGAATGATCGGGTTCGGGCGCATCGCGCGGGCCATGGCGCAGCGCAGCCACCATGGTTTCGGCATGAATGTGTTGTTCCACGACCCGTATCCGCCCACCGCCGAAGATGCCGCCAAGCTGGGCGCCACCGCGTGCGACAGCATCGACGACGTGCTGGCCCGGTCGGATTTCATCTCCATCCATTGCCCCGGGGGTGCGGAAACCTACCACCTGATGAACGCCGAACGCTTGGCCATGATGAAACCGACGGCGTTCCTGGTTAACTCGGCGCGCGGCGACGTGATCGATCCGGCGGCCCTGATCGAGGCCCTGAACAGCGGCACCATCGCCGGCGCCGGCCTCGACGTGTTCGAAGGCGAACCCGCCGTGCCCGACGAGTTGAAGGCGATGGAGAACGTCGTCCTGCTGCCCCATCTGGGCAGCGCCACGGTGGAAACCCGCGTCGCCATGGGCATGCGGGTGGTCGATAATCTGACCGCCTTCTTCGCCGGCGAAGAGCCCCAGGACAAACTGGTCTAGTTTTTTTCCGAAAACGAGACCGGCGCACAAACGAGAGCCCCGTTCCTTATCATAAGGAGCGGGGCTTTTCGTTTTATATGCAGCGCCCGCCGTCGACCTCCATGCACACGCCGGTGATGAAGTCGGCCTCATCGGAGGCCAGGTACAAGACCGCATTGGCGACGTCGCGGGGCGTGCTCATGCGGCCCAGTGGAATAGTGGCGACGAATTTTTGCCGCAGTTGCGGCGTGTCGCCGCCCATGAAGGCCTCGGTCAGTCCGGTTTCGCCGATCACCGGGTTGACGGCGTTGACGCGGATGTTTTCCGGCGCCAGTTCGGCGGCCATGGATTTGGTCAGCGTCCACACCGCGCCCTTGGAGCCGTTATACCAGGTCAGGCCGGGGCGCGGGCTGACGGCGGCGGTCGATGCGATATTGACGATGTTGCCGCCCGGCCGCTTGCGCAACAACGGCACACCGTGGATAGCGGTGTGGTAGATGCTCTTGACGTTGACCGCGTAAACTCTTTCGAATTCGTCTTCCGTCACCTCCAGCATGGGGCCGCGCCGCTGCGCGATACCGGCGTTGTTGACCAGGATATCCATGCCGCCGAACGTGGTCTCGGCATGGTCCATCATCGCCTTGACCGGCGCGGACCGGGAAACGTCGACCGCGAAGGCGGCGGCGGTTCCGCCCGCACCGGTGATTTCGGAGGCAACGCGCCCGGCCGCATCCTCGTTGATGTCGGCGACCAGGACCCGGGCGCCCTCGGCGGCGAACCTGGCGGCGATGCCGGCGCCGAACCCCGATCCGGCGCCGGTGACGACGGCGACTTTATCCTTTAAACGCATTCCTGAACCCTCCCCCTGAAACCCCGATCATATCCCGCCCCCGGCGGACGGCTCAACGCAAGTTTAACGTTGCAGGATGTCCATGGCGCTGTTGAGCTGGCTCATGCGGTCATGGCTGCCATAACCGCTGTCGGGGTGGTGGATCGTCGCCAGCATGCGGAACCGGCCCCTGAGGACGCCGATGTCCGGACGGCTGCCCGGGGGGAACCCCAGCACGAACAGTCCCTCGGCCCGGGTCCGCACGCCGTCGGCCAGGGGATTGAACGACAACACCGAGACCATGGCCCCCAGGCGCGCCAGTTCCTCATCATCCAGGTGCGCGGTGGATGACGCGGCGGCGCGGCGGTCTTCCATGTCCGGGG
Organism: Rhodospirillales bacterium; assembly: GCA_016763915.1. The sequence continues at coordinate 3,082 of JAESSX010000148.1, read as the reverse complement.
TCCAGTCCGCCGCCATTGGCGCACCCGTCTGGACCTGTTCCAGCCCTTCCAGGCGCAGCGTAATGTCTTTGTTGTCCATGGCCAGCGCCATATTTAGCGCGCGGCGCAACGCCGAAATCTCGAAACCGGGGGCGAGGCGCGCCTGCAGCCGGGGTTTGCGGCGCCACAGGCGGCCTTTGGCCGGGCCGGACTTGAGCGTCACCCCCTCGCGATCGCTTTTCGCCGGTTCCCCCGGGTCCGGATAGGCGATAAGCAACGCCGGCGGAACGATCAGAACCACGGACCGGGCGAGATCGCCGACATTAACGCCCTTATCCCGCGCCAGCGCCGTGACATCGTCGCGAAAACGGCTGGAACAAGGGATAGTGTACGATTGTTTCGTGGTTGTCGCCGCCAACGGCCGCCCCCGATTAATGAATCCCCGGTCGAAACATTAAGGTTTTGTCAATAATTACCGATGGTTAGTAAATGCCGATTTCCCGGCAACCTGTATCTTCAGTGCAATGATTTTACGGCAAAACCCTCTAAAAACAACTGCTATCGTAGTTGATATTGCCGATCAAGGGCAAAAACAGCGGGATTCAGGCGTTTTCAAGTCGCCGCGCCGGGCCGCATCGAAAGCCCCATAGGGCCGCCGCCATCGTCGTCGAGGCCGTTAACCCGGGCACCCTCGAAGCGGCCCATGCCGACCGGCCCGGGGTGCGGACCTCCAATCCGGCGGTCAGGTCACACGGAGCAGGGCTGTTTCCGGGTTCGGAACGATTTTCCACGCCTCGTGAAGGCGGCGGCCTGATCGGCGGGCTAACGACTCCGCTAGTAAAATATTGATGTTGCAAGGGTCTAATGGTATCTGACGGTATTCGGAAAAGTTACAACAAACGAACGAGTCTCCCGCTGTTTTCACCCCAAAGTAAGCACCCCAGGATATTCCCATGAGCGGAAACACCCCCGACCCGGAAACCCTGGCCCGTGTGTACCGTTCCTTGCGCCTGATCCGGCGCACGGAAGGGGAGATCGCCCGCCTTTACCCGTCCGACAGGATCAAAAGCCCGGTGCACCTGTCGATCGGACAGGAATCGGTGTCCGTCGGGGTCTGCGACGCGCTTGCGCCCGACGACATGATGTCGGCCACGTACCGCGGCCACGCCGCCTATCTGGCCAAGGGCGGCGACTTGGGCCGGATGATGGCGGAACTGTACGGCAAGGGCACCGGCGGGGCCGGCGGCAAGGCCGGGTCCATGCATCTGGTCGATATGGCGGCGGGGGTTATCGGCATGTCGGCCGTCGTCGGCACCACCATTCCTATCGCCGCCGGATTTGCGTTCGCCATGAAACGCGAAGGCCGGGAACGCATCACGGCGTGCTTTTTCGGCGACGGCGCGACCGAGGAAGGGGTGTTTTCCGAAACCCTGAATTTCGCCGCCCTGCACAAGCTGCCCATTCTGTTCGTCTGTGAGAACAACGGTTTCGCCATTCATTCGCCGCTGTCCAACCGCTGGGCGACGGAGGCCTTGCGCGAACGGGTCGCCACCTACGGCATCCCGACTCAAGGTATTGCCGACGCCGACGTGTTCGCCATTCGCCGCGCCGCCGATACCGCCATTCAGGCCATCCGCGCCGGCGGCGGGCCGCAGTTCCTGGAATGCAAGACCTACCGCTGGCGCGAGCATGTCGGCCCCGGCGAGGATTACGACGACGATTACCGGACCCGCGACGATTTGGCGCCGTGGCAGGAAAACGACTCCGTCGCCATCACCGGCAATATGCTCGACGACGCCGGGCGTGAAGCCATCGACCAGGATATCGAACGAAAAATCGCCCGCGCGGTGGAATTCGCCGAACAAAGCCCGTGGCCGGAACCGGAGGAATTGTTCAGCAATGTCTACGCCGACTGATCCCCCGGCCCGCAGCTTAAGCTATGTCGACGCGCTGAACGAAGCCGTCGCACAGGAAATGGACCTGGACGAAAACGTTTTCGTCATCGGCCTCAACGTCGACGACCACAAGGGCATCCAGGGTACGACCCAGGGCCTGTTCGATAAATTCGGCCCCGACCGGGTGATGGACACGCCGCTGTCCGAAGACGCCGTGACCGGCATTACCATCGGCGCGGCGATGGCCGGCATGCGCCCCATTCACGTTCATATCCGCATGGATTTCTTGTTGTTGTGCATGAACCAGCTCATCAACATGGCGGCCAAGGCGCATTACATGTACGGCGGCCAGACCCGGGTGCCGCTGGTGGTGCGCTCCATCATCGGCAAGTCGTGGGGCCAGGGCGCGCAACATAGCCAGGGCCTGCATTCCATGTTCATGCACGTGCCGGGCCTGAAAGTCGTGGCCCCGACCAACGCCTATGACGCCAAGGGCTGCCTGATCGCCGCCATCCGCGACAACAACCCGGTCATCTTCGTCGAACACCGCCTGTTGTACAGCACCGACGCCCCGGTGCCCGAGGCCCCCTATACCGTCGACTTCGGCAAGGCCCGCATTGTCGGGCAAGGCGCCGACATCACGCTGGTCGGCATTTCCTACATGCTGGTGGAATGCCTGGCCGCCCGGGACCTGCTGGCCGAGGTCGGCATTTCGGCCGAAGTCATCGATCCGGTGTCCCTGATGCCGCTCGACGTCGACACCATCGCCGCTTGCGCCGCCCGCTCGGGAAACCTGCTGGTCGTCGACAACGCCTGGATCGCGGCCGGGGCCGGGGCGGAGATCGTCGCCGCCGTCTGCGAACGCGCCGCCGGCAAGGTGCCCAACGTCGGGCGCATGGGATACGCCGCGACCACATGCCCGACGACGCCGGCGCTGGAAAAGGATTTCTACCCCAACGCCACGACAATCGCCGCCCGCGCGTTCGCCATGGTGCGCCCCGGCGAGCCGGCCTGGACGCCCGGCGCCGAGCCGACCCTGCCCCACGAAGCGGCGTTTAAGGGTCCGTTCTAGATGTTCTGGGAACTGGCCGCCGACACCTGGGGCGAAGAAGAACGCGCCGCCATTAACCGCGTCATGGACAGCGGGCGCTACACCATCGGCCCGGAGGTCGAGGCCTTCGAGCGCGCCTTCGCCGATTACCACGGCG
>JAESSX010000147.1 GCA_016763915.1 Rhodospirillales bacterium | reverse complement strand
CGTGGATCCGAAAGCCACGCTTTTCCGGTATGAACTCCTTGATTTGATCGGTCGTGCAGGCATTGAACATATGTTCAAGCATATCGTCCGCTTCGAGATAGATCGTCATGCCTTTCCTCACCACCAATAACGGCTCTCCGGCCAATCCGGCAAGCCTAGGCCAAGCAAACTGGCCTGTCACGCCGGGCGGTTTCACGCCGGTTGAACACCAACCCCCCCTTATGCGAAAGTCCGCGCCGTATGGTACTCATGAAAGACAAGGTTCCCCGGGAAACTCCGGCTGAATTGTAGGCTTACTTGAATAAAACCCCTTGCAACCAACGCCGCATCACAGTCGTCGGCGCCGGCATCGTCGGCATCTCGTGCGCCCTCAATCTGCTTCGCGACGGCCATGCGGTCACCGTCGTCGACCGGGCGCCGCCCGGCGAGGGCTGCTCGCAAGGCAACGCCGGGATGTTCTCCAGCGATTCCTTCATCCCCTTGTCGACCCCCGGCGTGCTGGGCCAGGTGCCGGGCTGGTTGCTGGACCCGTTGGGGCCGCTCGCCATCCGCTGGCGCCACCTGCCCAGCATGGTGCCGTGGCTGGTTCGTTTCGTCCTTGCCGGCAGGCCCCGGCGGGTCGAGGAAATTTGCGCCGCCCTGGCGCCCTTGCTAGCGTCGTCGCTGGAGGAGCACCGGGCCCTGGCCAGGGGCACCGAGGCCGAGGGCCTGATCCGCGCCCAGGGCTGTATGTATGTCTATGAGGACGCCAAGTCCCTGGCCAAGGAGTCCAAATCCTGGGACCGGCAACAGGCCCATGGGACGGTGATGGAGCGTCTCGACGGCGCCGAAATCCGCGACCGCGAACCGGCCCTGGCGTCCGTCTACCAACACGGATATTTCCTCCCCGAGATGGGCCATACGGTGGAACCCATGCTTCTGGTCAAGGCCCTGGCCGGGCATTTCGAGCAATCGGGCGGCGTGATTCTCAAGCGCGAGGTTCTGGACATCGAGGCCGGGCCGGACGGGCCGAGGCGTCTGGCCACCGACCGGGGCGCGCTCGATGTGGATGTCCTGGTCATCGCCGCCGGCGCGTTCTCGGGCCGGCTGACGGCGAAGCTGGGCAGCCCGGTGCCGCTACAGGGCGAGCGCGGATACCACGTCACCATCGGCCATTCCGGGATTCACCTCAACGCTCCCGTTTTCGTCTCCGCCCACAAGTTCATCGCCACCCCCATGACGCCCGGAATCCGGATCGCCGGGACGGCGGAATTCGGCGGCCTCGACGCGGCGCCCAACTTCGCCCGCGCCCGCGCCCTGACCCACCACGCCAGGAAAATGCTGCCCGGCATCGACACCACCGACGTCACCGAGTGGTCCGGCCTGCGCCCGACCCTGCCCGACAGCCTGCCGGTGATCGGCCCGTCGCCGCACCTGCCCAACCTGTTTTTTGCCTTCGGCCATCAGCACGTCGGCCTCACCGGCGGCCCCAAAACCGGACGGCTGATTGCCGACCTGGTGGCCGGGCGGACGCCGGACCTGGATATCGGGCCGTTTCGCGCCGACCGTTTCTAGGCCCCGCCCCCTGAAAAATTGTCCGCCGGACGGATTCTCGCCTGTTGGCAATAAATACCACCCCATGCAAAAGGGCGCGCCATATAGTGCCGCTATCAGGCTAGTCATTCATTCGAAGGAACAGTACGGAAATATGGAGTTCTTCAAGAAAACCCTCGACCCGGTCATCGCGCTTTCCGCGATCGCGGTACTCGACATATTTCTCTTTCTCATTGTCGGCGCGTGGACCGTCGGCGGAGGGGAGACCATGATGACCGGGCTGTTCGCGCAAGCGGTGATGGGGGAAGAGGCCCTGGCGCGGATTCCGTTCTGGTCCCTGGTCTTCAAACCCGACGCCTCCTACTGGAAGATCTACATATCGCTGGGCATGCTGTTGGGCGCTTTTATCGGCGCGGTTCTCAGCAAGGAATTCTATTTGCGCTTTCCCCGGCGCCTGTCGGAATGGGTGTTGATCACGATCGGCGGGCTGTTGATGGGGATCGGCATTCGGCTCGCCTTCGTTTGCAACGTGTCCACCTTCTTCGGGCTGACGCCGGAAATGAACCTGGGCGGCTACCTGTCGATCAGCGGGATCATCGCCGGCGCCTGGGTGGGTTCGATGATTTATAAAAAGATTTTGGAGGGCTGAGACATGGATAGCGCCATCGGAGAAGCGATCGTCGCCTTACTGTTCGGATCGGTCGTCGGTCTTCTGGTGCAGCGGTCGCGGTTTTGCAACACCGCCGCCCTGCGCGACGCCATCTTGTTCAAGACCTACCGCAACACCAAGGCGTTGCTGGTCGCCATGATGATCCTGACCATCGGCTTCACCACCTTCATTACCTTCGGCGAGGGCAACCCCATGCAGTTCGATGTCGGCCTGAACCAGGTCATCGGCATGTTCCTGTTCGGCATCGGCATGGTGCTGGCCGGCGCGTGCACGGTCTCGACCTGGGTCAAAACCGCAGAAGGCAACATCGGCGCGCTGTGGGCGCTTTTGTTCACGTTCGTCGGCATGTTTCTGTTCTCGCTGGTCTGGTCCGCCAACTACTGGCCGCCGGCATCGGCCAGCATGACCGGCCAGCCGAACCTGGAGGCCCTGCAACTCGGCTATTCCAACGCCGCGACGCTGCAGGAGAAGTACGGCATTCCGGCGGTGGTGTTCGGCGCCGTTCAGGCCCTGGTGCTGTACGCCATCTACCGCACCATCCTGCGCAAGGAGCGTTCGCAGCGACAACATCACGACGCGCTTGCGGCGGAGCACACGGACGGCGCCAAGGCGGCCGAATAGCATTCGAAAACACGGAACAGCTGAAACACGGAGACTTAAGACATGGGACTTTTCGGATTGGGTAAGAAAAAGGCGGACGCCACGGGACCGGTCGGCGAAGTGACCCTCGGCGACGGAACCACCTATACCCTGACCAAAACACTGGACTGCATCGGCGATTCCTGCCCGCGCCCGCAATTGATGACGAAAAAAGCGCTCAACGACGCGGCGCCCGGCGACGTCATCGAGGTGCTGGTCGACAACTCTTCGTCGGTCGAGGCGATCCCGCCGATGATGAACGACCTCGGCGCCAGCCACCTGGAAACGGTGAAGGCCAAACGGTCCTGGGAAATCTACGTGCGGAAGGATTGAGCCATGTTTGCCACCATCTTCATGCGCACCTACGTGGGCCTGGTGACGCTGCTGACCATCGGCGGGCTGGCCTACGTCTACACATCGCCGCCCGAAAGCATGCGGGTCAGCCGCGACGGCGTGCCGTTCTTTACGCCGCCGGTCGTTAATCCGGAAACCGGAGAAGCGGTGTCGGTGGACACCCTGGTCCGCCACTTCAAGGGGCAATAAGCCATGGAACTGGATTTCGAAACCATCATTCACGGCATCATGTTCGTCGTCGCCTTCGGCGTGATGGCGATCAGTTTTCTGAATGATTCCCTGTGACAACAAGGCGGAGGAAAGACCAATGGACCGCACCAGCCTGATATTCTGCACCCTGTCTCTGGTCGTGACGGTCGGCCTGGCCACGGTGTTCTATTCCGCGGCCGCCATCGCACCGGAAACCCTTGCCGGGTGGACCGTGGCCGTGGAGCCGGACGCCGTGCCCGACATCGACATGGGCGAATTCGGCAAGGTCAGCGTCGGCGAATTGATCGGTTACTACATCGAAAACCCGCCGGCGCCGGTTACTCCGGGCGCCGGGCCGGTCCGCGAAGTTCGCTTCCAGGGCTGCTGAGGGAAGGAGACGCGCCCATGGCCCTCCGTTTCGGCACCACGTTGGCCTTGTTCCTTGCCGCGACCGGTTGGGCGCGGGCGGATGTCCCGGCCTTGCGCTACGTGACCGATGCGCAGGCGGTGCCGGGGGGCGCGGTGATCATAGACAGCCGCCCCGCCGCGGCGTGCGAGAGCCGGTCCCTGTCCGGGGCGCGCTGCCTTCCGGCGGCGGATTTCCTGGGCCCGCATAACCGCCTGGCCGGGTTCGCCGATATCGCCTGGGTGCTGGGAAGCGCCGGGCTGACCGGCGCGGAATCCGTCCTGGTGGCCGGCGACGACCCGCTGAAGCG
>JAESSX010000146.1 GCA_016763915.1 Rhodospirillales bacterium | reverse complement strand
GCCTTTGCCGCCGATGCCTTCTCAGGTCAGCGTCCAGTCCCCGGCCCTCTCCGGCCCGCCCGCCGATGCGGTGACGCTGCGTTTTGACTGGAGCGAGCCGGTCGGCGCCGCCATCTTCCGCCGTGCCGGTATATTGTGGGTGGTCTTCGACAAGCCGACGGCGATTGACATCGCGCAATTGCGCGAAGCGGGCCGCAATATCATCAAGGGCGTCGAGCAAATGGGCACGACCCAGGCGACGGTTCTCAGGCTGTCGACCGTGGCCGGCATTAATCCGTCCGTTCGGCGCGACGGCCTGGCCTGGCTTCTCGATTTCCGCAAACAGCCGATCAACGCGCAAACGCCTTTGACGGTCAATGCGCAGCCGGATTCACCGGTCGGCGCGCGGCTGTTCGTTCCGGTCGCCGAACCCGGAAAGCCCATCGGCATCACCGACCCCGAGGTCGGCGATAATCTGGTCATCGTGCCGCTTCTGCCCCTCGGCCACGGCATTGGTCTGGAATATGTCTATCCGCAGATTCGCTTTCTGCCGACCTCCCAGGGCATCGTCATTCAGCCGCGTATAGACGACATCCGGGTGCGCCCGTTGCGCGAAGGGGTTGAGGTGACAAGCGGCGGAGAATTGAAAATTTCCGCGGTGTCGGCCGCGGCCGAAGCGAATCGCCGCCTGGCCGCCATGAAGCCGCTGAGCCGTGTCCTCGACCTGGATCCATGGAAGGTTAAGAGCATCAGTTCCTTCCTGCCCCGGAAATACAAGCTGCTGAACACCATCAGCAAATCGAAAAACGCCGCGCGCGAGGCGGCACAGCTCAATCTGGCGCGGTTTTATTTTTCCAACGGCTTCCATGCCGAGGCCCTTGCCGTTTTGCGCGAAGCCGCCCGGGGCCGCGCCGAAATCGACCAGGACCCCGAATATCGGGTGTTGAGAGGGGCCGCCAAGTTCATGTTGGGCCGCTATATCGAAGCCGATAAAGACTTTGTTCATAAGGATTTGCAATGGAGCGATGAAGCCGCTTTCTGGCGGGCCGCCGCCCGGGCCGCCGTCGGCGACATCACCGCCGCGGCGCCGATTCTGAAGCGCACCGGCCCCATCATCCGGCCCTATCCGAAAGCCATCAAAGTCCCGTTAGGACAATTGATCGTCGACGCGGCGCTCAAGATCGGCGATATCAAGCAGGCCCGCCATTTCCTCGAAATCCTTCGCCTGGATACCCTTTCGCCCGAGGAAACCAGTCTGCTGGATTACGAAGAAGGGCGGGTCCTGGAACTGTCCGGCGACTTTGACGCCGCCATCGCCAAGTGGGAATCCGTTCGCGACGGCGCCCATCGGCCGAGCCGCCCCAAGGCCATTGTCGCGCGCATGGAACTGCTCAGGAAGATGAAACAGATGCCGCGCGCCGAGGCGATCCGGGACCTTGAGGGAATCCGCTTCGCCTGGCGCGGCGACGAATTCGAATTCAACCTGCTGCGGCGTCTCGGAACGCTGTATCTGGAAGAAGGCCAATACCGCAAGGGGCTGGACAGGCTGCGCCAGGCCGCGACCTATTTCCGCTCCCATGCGCAAGCGCCGCAGGTGACGCTGCAGATGTCCGACGTCTTTTCGCGCATGTATCTGGAAGACGCCGCCGATACGTTGCAGCCGGTGACCGCGATCGCCTTGTACGACGAATTCAAGGAACTGACCCCGGCCGGCGTGCAAGGCGACGAGATGATCCGAAAACTGGCCGACCGGCTGGTCGGCGTCGATCTTCTCGACCGTGCCGCGGCCTTGCTGCGCTCGCAGGTCCGCTATCGGCTCCAGGGCGTGGAAAAGGCCCGGGTCGGCGCGCAACTGACGCTGGTGAATATCCTGGCCCGTCAATATGCCGAGGCCCTGAAGGCGCTGGATGAAACGCAGACGTCCGGTATGCCCGAAGCCCTGTCGACGAAACGCCGGCATCTTCGGGCCAAGGCCTTGATCGGCCTGAAACAGCGCGAGCAGGCGCTGGCGGTGCTCAAGGGAGATAAAAGCCGCGATGCGGAGCTTCTCAGGACCGAGATTTTCTGGAGCGCCAGAAACTGGTCCAAGACGTCACAGTCGCTTGGTAACCTGATCCGCGAATCGGATGCCAAACCGGGCAAGCCGCTGAATGAGCAACAGGCGGCGTACGTCCTTAATTACGCCATTGCATTGACCCTCAGCGGCAATGAACGCGCCCTCAGCCGGGCGCGCAGCGACTACTCCGCCGCCATGGCGAAAGGCAGCCTGAATGACGCCTTCCGGCTGATCGTGTCGCCCACGTCCCTGGGGCTGCTGGACCCTGAACTGGTGCGGGCCCGGGTCAAGGTGGCGGAAAATTTCCAGACCTTCATGGCCGCCTACCGCGAACGGCTGAAGAAGGAAAACCTGAGTGACCTGATGCCGGCGGAGCCCGCCAAGGCGGTGAGCCCGAAACCGGCGGCCCCGGATGCCGAAAAACCGGCCCCCGAACAACAGACCAGACCATCGCCGCAGGCCTAAGGCGTCGTGAGACGGTCACAAAAAAGGCTGGAGGGGCGAAATGCCTCTCCAGCCTAATTGTGTGGACTGCGTCCTTAGGGAAGGATTTTATCACCCTTGCCCAGAGTCGGGTCAGCGTCCGGCCGGTTCATCAGAACCGTGATGGCGCCGCGCAGGGCCGCGCTCATGGTGTGATCGACGATGGCAACATTTGTTGGCCTGTCCGCCGGAGAGACAATATCGAAGGCCGCTGCCCCGGCGACCGGAACGCCGTATGTTTGCATGTCATACAGCACATTTTTCGGGCTGCCATTGGGATAGACCCGGTCCCAGATGCCCGCGATCGGATGCAGGGCGACCGGCATATTGACGTTGGCGTTGATGAAAAAGATACGTACACGCTCGCCGGGTTTGGACATCAGAACCTTGGTGGCTTTGGGATCATGCACCGGATCGTAATGGAAAATTTTTCCGTTGATTAAAGAATTGGTCCAACCGGCGTTCTCCAGCATGGCCTTATAGTTTTTGGCATCGGGGAAGAATTGTTGCTGGATGAGCACATACTCACGATCCGGCTTGGGGAAGTCTTTCGTGTATTCCTTGGGATCGACAATGATGGTCCCGTACATGCCGCGTGCGATGTGCTGCACCATCACGCTTGCGCCGCAGTGGTACATATAGACGCCGGCACGTTTGGCATGGAACGTGAACTTCTTGGTTCCGCCCGGTTTGACCTCGGCAAATTCTTTCAGCACATCGACTTCGGCGGCATGGAAATCCATGGAATGGGAGTTTTTATTTTCCTTGGGGTTAATCAAGGTGAACTCAATGATGTCGCCTTCCGTAACCCGAACCACTTTTCCGGGGATGGCGCCGTCAAAGGTCCATGCCGGATACTTGGTGCCTTTGTTGTCGATGACGACATCGTTTTCCATCGCGGTCATGGTCACTTTGACCACTTTCGCCGATGCCTGTGGCGCGCCGATGAGAGCCGATAACACGAACGCAGCCCCCGCCAACAACGATATTTTAGCTATATTCATTTTGCGTTTCTCCTAGTTTAAGTTTTTATTGTTCACGGCGATTCATTTTCCGAACTTGCATTTGCACAAGTCCCGCAGGAAACCCACGAGATCGTTGATTTCCTGATCCGAAAGGGTGCCTTGCCATGCCGGCATCAGCACCGATTTGCTGATCGCCAGACCGCCTTCCTTGATGACCTTGAAAAGTTCTTCGTCGCTGCGCCCGCTCATGGACTTGGCGTCCGTATGGTCGCGCGGCTGCACCGACATGTCGCGGATGTTCAGGCCCATACCGTTACCCTGAAGGCCGTGGCACTGAACGCAGTACGCATTATATTTGTCCCTGGCGCTTTCGGCGGCCGACACGGGGCCGGACAGCACGAACAACGCCAGAAGAAATGCGCTCAAGCTCCTCATTTCCAGTCCTCCTTGGCCAGTTCGAGCATGAAGTTCACCAGCTTCGGAATGTTGACCTCGGGCACATGCTTGTTGGGCATCAGGCCCTTGGGGTTCCAGGCCTGAGGGTTGCGGATGAAGCTGACCATGAATTCAGGCGCTAATCGCCGCCCGGCGGTATAAACCTCCGGCCCCGTTTTACCGCCGAAACCGGGCTCAATCTCATGGCACGCCATGCAGCCGTAAAATTTGTCGAAACTCATTTCACCCAATGGCGAGGGGCCGGTTACAAAAGGCTTCGTTTGTAACAGTTCGCCATTGGCTTTGAGCCCCATCAGGGCTTTTGCCGCCGTTGCGGCATCATCGGCGTTTAGCGCCAGATGCGGCTTCAGGGTGGTGCCGTCGATCTCGTCCTGCTTGGCGCCGGGTTTGATGTGGTCGAGGTAAAACACCCCTGCCGGACGGATGCGCGACGGTTTTCGCAACCAACCGGCCAGCCAGTCCGCGCGGTACTTGTTGCCCGCATAAAACAGGTCCGGGCCTTTGCGCGCTTTTAGCTCGGTTAGGCTTTTGGCGGCGGGGCCGGTCAGGTCGTGACAGGCGGCGCAACGCTCCTGCAACAAGGCCGATCCATGCTCGATCGCCAGGGCGGGCGACGCCGCCATCCCCAGCGCCAGGGCTATAGCCAGTTTTTTCACTTTATTTGGCCCTTGTCCGGCGACGACGTTTACGCTTGATGGTCTCGCCGACGAAGGCGGGGTTGGCAAACATGCCGAAACCTTTCTTCATCGATTCGCTATAGAAGAAATCGGCGTCATACTTGATGTCCTTCCAGACATACCAATCGTCCATGGGCGTTCCGGCGTATTCCATGACGGTGATCGGCCCGCCGGGGAACTTGCCGCCAGCGGTAACGTGTTTGTCCACATGGTCGTGGAAGATGAAACGGCCCTCGTCATGGTTGGCGCGAATAATTGCGTCATAGCGCTCACCCGGTCCGATCAAAATAGTATCGACGCTATAGGGGGCGGTAAGCGGCAATCCATCCTTGTGGGTGATCAGCATGTCGTGACCGTGGGAATGCATAGCGTGAATGGCGCCACCGGCCCCGATAAAGCGAACGCGAACGACATCGCCGGTTTTCATTCTGATCGGCTGGGTCGATGGAAAAGAGCGCGCATTGATGGAGAAATAATCCTCGATGGTGCCGGGAACGGCGCCCTCGCCATACTTGCTGGCATGGACGCTTTCCCAGGTGGACATCATCATGATGACGTCCTTGGTGACCTCGGTCTCAATGGGCAGGGGGGTCTTGGGCGCAACCACAATCGGCCCCCACATGCCGCGGATGCCGACGTGTTCGTTGACGTTCACGTGACAGTGATACCAAAGCGTGCCGATGCGGTCGGCTTTCATGGTGTAGGTGTAGGTCTCGCCGGGTTTGATGTCTTTCTGAGTTATTCCGGGCACGCCATCGTTGCGCCAGTTGTTCAACTGATGAAAACCGTGCCAGTGAATAGTGTGCGGCATGGCGGTGTTGTTGGTGACGTTGATGGTAAGGTCGTCGCCTTCCTGCACATGTATCAGCGGGCCGGGAACTTGGCGGTTGAAACCGAAAACCTTGTACTTAAGGTCCGGCGCCACATTGATGGCGACCTCGTCTATGGTCAGGTTAAATACACGTTCGGCGGCGCTCGATGCGTTCGGGTTGATCCAAACGAAAAACGCAGCAACCAGCATGGTGGTAATTTTCTTAGACATGGACCATAATCACTCCATAAGATGTATTTGAAATGCACTTTATGGAGCGGGTGAAAAACTGTCAAGTCCGTGTAAAAATAAATCAGCGTATTTTTTTCATGTGGGCCAGCGATGTATACTCTTCGGTAAGGCTTTAGAAAATAACGTCAAATTTACAGAGTGATCTCCATGCGCCTGACAAAATTCACAGATAACGCACTTCGGGTATTGATTTTCACGGCCGCGAATTCGGACCGGCTTACGAATATTTCCGAAATTACGGAAAAATGTGACATTCCCCGCAATCACCTGACCAAGGTGGTTCACACCATGTCGACAAAAGGGTTCCTGGAAACCGTGCGCGGTAAAGGCGGCGGCATCCGTCTGGGACGCCCGGCGGCGGAGATCACGGTCGCCAACGTCGTGCAAATCATGGAACACGATATGAAAATCATTGAGTGCTTTGAACCGCGTTGTCCGCTCGCGCAGAAGTGCAAGCTAAGGAATGTGCTGGATGAGGCCCGCAGAGCTTTCCTGGACGCGCTCGGAAAATATACCATTGCCGATCTTGTCGAAAATAGGAGTCCCCTTAAAACGGCTGGTTGGCTCTGACAGGAATCAATTGGATTTGAACGGAACAGTCAGCCGAAGCTGCGCACCAGCGATCCGACGATCATGAACCAGCCGTCAACCAGCACGAAGAAAATGATCTTGAACGGCAGCGCTATGATGATCGGCGGCAGCATCATCATGCCCATGGCCATCAGCACCGACGCCACCACCATGTCGATAATCAGAAACGGCACGAAGACCAGAAAGCCGATTTCAAAGGCGCGGCGCAGTTCCGATATCATGAACGCCGGGATCAATACCCGCATCGGCATTTCTTTGCGGACTTCTGCCTCGGGAACTTTTGCGATTTCGACGAACAGGGCGACGTCCTGCTCGCGCACATGGGACGACATGAACACGCGGAACGGCTGGACGGTGCGCTTGAAGGCCTCGGCTTCTTCGATGTCGCCCTCGATCAGCGGCTTGATGCCATTTTCGAAGGCTGTCTCGAAGGTCGGCATCATCACGAACAGGGTCAGAAACAGCGCTAGGCTGACCAGCACCTGATTGGGCGGCGTCTGCTGGGTGCCCAGCGCCGTGCGCAGGAACGACAGCACCACCATGATGCGTATGAACGACGTCATCATGACCAGGATCGACGGCGCCAGGCTGAGCACCGTGACCAGGGCGATGATCTGGATCACGCGGGCCGTCGATTCGCCGCCGTCGCCGTCGCCCCCTAAGTTCAGCGAAAGGCTTTGCGCGGCGGCGGGGCCGGCCGTCCACATCAACACGGCGCTTAAGGCAAGGCAGGCCGTCGCGGCCCCGGCGAAGAGGACGACGGCGGACTTTAGCGAACGGCGCCGGGCCGGGGTCACGCCTTGTCCCCGGGCGTCGAGGGCTTGGAGGAGGACGAGGGCTTGGAGGAGAACGAGGGCCTGGAGGAGCCAGAGGGCCTGGAGGAACTAGAGAGCGCGGCAGGTGCCGCGGTTACCCTGATGCCGCTTCCGACGACGACTTC
>JAESSX010000007.1 GCA_016763915.1 Rhodospirillales bacterium | reverse complement strand
GCGCCCAGCGACCATTGGTTACCCTTGGCCTTGGGGTCGAAGAAGGAGCGCCCGTTGCCGCCGCACTCGATGCAGATCTGGCGGGTAACGACCTCGAACTTGCTTTTGAGGTCGGCGATCGAGAGCTTCAACGGATTGTTGACCAAGCCGTCGATGGTCAGCATCCAGTTGTCGGGGTTCATGTCCTCCGGCGGGAGGCCGTTGTTGCGGATGAAGTGACGCGCGGTCGGCGTCACGTCGTCGTTGAGGTTATGCGCCGGCGTTTCTGCGTTGACCGGGCGGTCGTTGAGGACAGTCAGCCCTTGCTTGCCCTTGATCTCCATTTCGGCCGCGGCGAGGGCCTCGGGAATGAAGCCCGACGGCATATTGCGGTGGAAGGGGATGGTGGCGCCGATCAGCGCCCCCATGGTCGCCAGGCCGGCCCCTTTCAGGAACCCGCGTCGGTCCTTGTGGGAGACGCGCCCGAAGACCAGCTCGTCGGCCAGTTTCGGGTCCTCGGCGTATAGTTTGAAAAGGTCGACTTCTTTTTCGGCGGAAAGTGGGGTGTTTTTTGGCATGATATTTCTCCCTGTAGAGATATATATCTGCCGGCCGCTTCGGTTCGGTTCGGTTCGTGCGGCCGATCCTTAGCTGCCTTATCCTACCAGAAAATAGGGGCCAACGGGCTTTTATATTCCGCCATCGCGGAGGTTTTCGGGTTGGCTCAAACCAACAACCGGTCGGGCGGGACAGGGGTGCCGCCCGGCTTTTCGGATAACCTAATTGAAAAAAATTGGCGTCCCCAACGGGATTCGAACCCGTGTTGCCGGCGTGAAAGGCCGGTGTCCTAGGCCTCTAGACGATGGGGACGCTAGAGCCGCTTGGTAAGGCCACAGGGTGGTACCCGTCTGGCGGGGAATTATCAAGCCCCTGTCGATTTTTTTTTAAACACTACCTACCCGATGGCAGGGATAAGCCCCTACCCGATTGCGGCTTTGCAGGAACCCGCCGCTTGTTTATAAAATCGCCTACCGGTAAGCAGCCCCGAAAAATTGACAAGGAAGCGCTTCATGACAAAACGGAAAGTCCTCATTGCCCAAGGCGGCGGCCCGACGGCGGTAATCAATGAATCTCTGGTCGGCGCGGTGTTGAAGTCCCGCCAATACGACGATGTGGAGGCCGTTTACGGCGCCTTTCACGGCGTCAGCGGCATCGTCGGTGAGGACTTTATCAACCTCAGTCTTGAATCCACGGAGAACCTTGAAAACGTCGCCAAGACGCCCTGCTCGGCGCTGGGCTCGACCCGCGACAAGCCGGACGAAAAGTACTGCCAGGAAATCTTCAAGGTCCTTAAAGCCCACGACATCGACACCTTCTGCTATATCGGCGGCAACGATTCGTCGGACACCCTGCGCATCCTGGCCGAAGAGGGCGTGAAGGCCGATTATGCGCTGCGCTGCATCCACATTCCGAAAACCATCGACAACGACCTCACCGTCAACGACCACACGCCGGGCTTTCCGTCGGCGGCGAAATTCGTCGCCAACGCCTTCGCCGGCGTCAATCTCGACAACCGGGCCTTGTCGGGCGTCTATGTCGGCGTCCTCATGGGCCGGCACGCCGGGTTCCTGACCGCCGCCTCGGCGCTGGGCCGCAAGTTCGACGACGACGGCCCGCACCTGATCTATCTGCCGGAACGCAACTTTTCCATGGATACCTTTATCGGCGACGTTAAGACCGCCTATGACAAATACGGCCGGTGCGTGATCGCGGTATCGGAAGGCATCCACGATGAGACGGGCGAGCCCATCGTCACCAAGCTGGCCGAGGAAGTCGAAAAAGACGCCCACGGCAACGTGCAATTGTCCGGCACCGGCGCGCTGGCCGATCTTCTGTGCGAGTCCATCCGCGAAGACACCGGCCTGAAACGGGTGCGCGGCGACACCTTCGGCTATCTGCAGCGCTCTTTCATGGGTTGCGTTTCCGATGTCGACCAGCGCGAATCCCGCGCCGTCGGCGAAGTCGCCGCCGTGCACGCCCATGACGGCGACCGCGACGGCACGGTGACCATCCACCGTACCGGCGAAGGCGCGTCCTACGGCGCCGAATACAGGTTGAGCAAGCTCGAAGACGTCGCCGGCAAGACCAAGGTCATGGCCGACGAATTCATCGCCGATTCCAATTCCGACATCACCGATGCCTTCGTCGATTACCTGAAACCGCTGCTCGGCTCGGA
This sequence comes from Rhodospirillales bacterium, assembly GCA_016763915.1. The sequence goes on along the minus strand of JAESSX010000007.1, from coordinate 3,991 downwards.
TATGCAGGAACCCTACCGGCTGGAAGCCGGGCGGATCGAAAAGATCCTCGATACCTGATCCGGCGGCTTGGGTCAGGCCCCGGGACGCTCGCCCGCGGCGGTGGTGCGGTGCAATCGGCGAGGTTCTTTTTCGTCGTAGTCGTAAACCGCGAAATGCATGGTGCAGCGGTTGTCCCACACAAGCACGTCGCCCGGCCGCCAGCTGTGGCGGTAGACGTTTTCGGGCGCCGTTGCGCGGTTCTCCAGGTCGGCCAGCAAGGGGGCGCTTTCCTGCGCCGTCATGTCGCCCAATCTGGTGGTGAAGAAGCGGTTGGTAAAAAGCGCCCGGCGGCCGGTCTTGGGGTGACGGCGGGCGACCGGGTGGACTTCCGGCGGCGGCACGTCGATGTCCTTGGTCCCGTCGGTGTCGGCGGCGTTATTGCGCCGCAGGATGGCTTCGCCCGAATGCTCCGCGGTCAGGCCGTCGAGCCGCGTTCTCAGGTCATCCGGCAAGCCGTCCCAGGCCCGGTACATGTTGCAGAACAAAGTGTCGCCCTTGCCCTCGGGAACCACCAGGGCATGCAGCACCGAAAATGCCGGCGGCGCCGGCGCGCACGAAATATCCGAGTGCCAGAAGTCGTTGCGCGCACCGTGCCTTTCGGGCGCGTTCTCCAGGACCAGCAGACCGGCATACTCGGGATGACCCGCGCGCGCCTTCAACGGGTGCGGCTCGACGGCGCCGAAACGCTCTGTAAAAGCGACCTGGGCCGCCGGGGGCATGTCCTGGTCGGGGAAATGCAGCACCAGGTGATTGAGCGCTGCCTCGTGAATAAGGGCGAAGGCGTCGTCATCCAGACCCTTGTCAAGATCGACGCCGGTGATCCTTGCGCCGATGGCGGGGGTCAGGGTTTCAATGGTGATGGTCATGGCGTTGGAAGGAAAAGCCCTTTTTTAGAAGCGTTTAAAATTTAGCGCGAATGGAGTAGATTTATTCAAAATCCGTAAAATTCAGAAAATACACATCCAGCATCATAGTTACCTCGGAGGATAAGGGAATGTCATTAAGAATTGGCGGGGAAGCGCCTGACTTTACTGCGGAAACCACGGAAGGCAGCATCAATTTTCACGAATGGATAGGCGACGGTTGGTGCTTGCTCTTCTCTCATCCCAAGGATTTTACCCCGGTGTGCACCACGGAACTCGGCGCGGTGGCGAAACTAAAGCCTGAGTTTGATAAACGCGGCATCAAAGCCATCGGACTGAGCGTGGATTCGGTCGCCGATCATGTCGCCTGGTCCCATGACATTGAAGAAACCCAGGGCGTGGCGGTAAATTTTCCGTTGATCGGCGACGAGGACCTGGCCATCGCCAAGCTGTACGGCATGCTGCCGGCGGAAACGCCCGGATCGGCCGAAGGGCGCACGGCGGCGGATAATCTGACGGTGCGCAACGTCTACGTCATCGGACCGGACAAGCAGATCAAACTCATGCTCACCTATCCCATGGCGACAGGCCGGAATTTTGATGAAATTCTTAGGGTCATCGATTCCGTGCAACTCACGGCCAATCATCAGGTGGCGACGCCCGCCAACTGGAACCACGGCGAAGACGTAATCATCGTCCCGGCGGTTTCCGACGAAGCGGCAAAGGAGAAATACCCCGATGGCTGGCGCACCGAAAAGCCCTATCTGCGTTACGTGGCGGAACCCACTTAACCCGGTCTATTCTGCAAGCGCCCCGCCATCCTGGCGGTAGTCGATCTCGACGTCGGCCTCGCGGAACATGGTGTCGGCGATCTTCGCCGCCTCGCCCCAGCGCTCGTGATCGAAATCGGGCTGGTCGCAGACGACGCGCTTGATCCCGGCCTGAATGATCATCACCGCGCAGCGCGCGCACGGCGGCAGCGGGTGAACGTAAAGGGTGGCGCCTTCGGCGCGGTCGCCGGCGAACATCAGGGCGTTCTGTTCGGCATGGACGACCATTTCATATTTGGTTTCGCGGTCGTCCAGCCTCTCGCGGGTGTCCTCGACTCCGGCGGGAAAACCGTTGAAGCCCATGGAAATCACGCGCTTGGAACGGGTATGGGTAATCACCGCGCCGACCTGCGTCGACGGGTCCTTGGACCAGCCTGAAATGTGTTCGGCCAGAACCAGGAACCGTATATCCCATTTATCAAGCATATCCCCCCTGTTCCGCTTCAAGCTACCACGCGGGGGCCGCGTCATCAATTTGCAGCTGTGGTGACGACCGCCCCTGCCAGGTATTGACGCGCACCCGTCCGGCAATATGCAGCGGCGCGCCATCGCTTTTCAGCAATGCCCGGCCCAACGGCGTATCCACGCTGTTGAACGAGATCGCGGCCAGACGGCCGCCGCCCTCGCTGCTGATAAATCCCCGAACATGCCGGTCGCCGACCACGGCGGCATAGGACAACGTCGCCGACGGAATGACAAAGCGGGGTTCCGGATTGCCCGAGCCGAAGGGTCCGACTTGGGCGAGGGTTTCCGTCAAATCCATATTCGCCGCCGCCGCTTTCATGGCGCCGTCGAGATACAGGCTGGGGCGGATACCGCCCTGCTTGACGTCGGCGGCCACCCGTTCGCTCAGGAAGGCCTGTAGTTGGGGCAGTTTATCCTTCTCCACCGTAAAGCCGCCGGCCATTTTGTGGCCGCCGCCCTTGACCAGCAGCCCGAGCTGACAGGCGGCGATGATGGCGGCGCCGAGATCGACGCCGGACACCGAGCGGCCCGATCCGGTACCCGTATCGCCGTTCAGCGCCACGACGCACGCCGGGCGGTTGAAGCGTTCGACCAGACGGCCGGCGACGATGCCGATGACCCCGGGGTGCCAGCCTTCACCGGCGACGATGATGATCGGCCCCGCGTCGTCGCCCGCCTTTTCCGCGTCCAGGATGGCGGCCTCCAGAACCCTTGCCTCGATCTCCCGGCGTTCCAGGTTCAGCGCGTCGAGACGCCGGGCGATGTCCTGCGCTTCCGCGTCGTCGTCGGTGCCGAGCAGACGGCTGCCTAAGTCCGGCGCGCCGATACGGCCACCGGCGTTGATGCGCGGCCCCAACAGGAACCCGGCGTGATACGTGCCGGGCGCTTCCTTCACCCCCGCGACATCGCCGAGCGCGCGCAACCCGGGGTTCATCCGCCGCCCCATGACCTTCAGCCCCTGCTTCACCAGGGCCCGGTTGAGCCCGCGCAACGGCACCACGTCGCAAACCGTGCCCAGCGCCACGATATCCAGCCATTGCGTCAGGTCCGGTTCCGGGCGCGCATCGTACCAACCGGCACCCCGGAGCGCGCGGTTGACCGCCACCACCAGAAGAAAGGCCACGCCGACCGCCGCCAGTTGCCCCTGGCCGCTGTCGTCGTCCATGCGGTTGGGGTTGATGACGGCCAGCGCCGGCGGCAGCTTGGCCTCGGCCACGTGGTGATCAACGACGATGGTATCGAGGCCCGCGTCATGGGCCGCGCCAATGGGCTCATGGGACGATGTCCCGCAATCGACGGTGACGACGATGCCCGCACCCCGGTCTTTCAGCTTCAGCAGCGCCGGGGTGTTGGGTCCGTACCCTTCCGTCAGGCGATCGGGGATATAGGTCTCGGACCGCCCGCCGACGGCGGCGAAGAAACGGCGCAGCAGGGCCGACGAGGTTGCCCCGTCGACATCGTAATCGCCGAAAATACCGATCATTTCGTCTTGCATGACGGCCCCGGCCAGACGATCCGCGCCGGCGTCCATGTCCCGGAGACGGCTGGGATCGGGCATCAGGTCGCGAAGCGTGGGGTTGAGAAAGGCGTCCACCTCGTCCAGCCCGACGCCGCGGGCGCACAAAACACGCGCGACAATGTCGGGCAGGCCGTAGCGTTGCGCCATGGCCAGGGACTGGCGGTCATCGGCGGCGCGCGATATCCAGCATTTGCCCGACAGCGACGTCTCGACGCCAAGCAAAAAATCCGGCCCGGCCGCCCCGTCGGAATTAATGTTTGCCGGCGATGGCCCG
>JAESSX010000145.1 GCA_016763915.1 Rhodospirillales bacterium | reverse complement strand
CGACATCGACATCGTTGCCGATTTCGCCGCCGGCATCGTGCTGTTCGTCGTGGCGCTGGTGCTCCTGTCGTTGTTTACCCGCCACATCTCGAAGGCGGTCAAGAACAGCGCGCTCAACGCCATCGACCGATCGTTGGGATTTTTGTTCGGTCTTGCGCGTGGTGCTCTGATTGTCGTCGTCGCCTATATCGGTCTCGGCATGGTCTATCCCGAGGACGATCAGCCCGCATGGGTCCGCCACGCCCGGTCCCTGGAACTGATTAAACCGGGGGCCCGGCTGTTAGCATCGTTGATTCCTGAAAACCTAGGTGCCATAACGGGGTTTGACGATAAGGGTGCCAGGAAAAAGGCCGCTGAAAAACCCGGATTGCCGGCCCAAACACGCAGGGTCATACAGGATTTGATAATGCCCCGGCCGCAAAGCACCGCCCCAAATGCCAATGACCCCGACGGTTACGGCCGGAAAGAACGCCAGCAAATGGAACGTCTGCATGACAGCATCCCCAATAAGTAACTTGACCGCGCCGGAAGATGAATGCGGCCTGTTCGGCATATACGGCATGGCCGACGCCGCCACTCACACGGCGCTTGGCCTGCACGCATTGCAGCACCGCGGACAGGAAGCCGCCGGCATCGTCGCCTACGATGGCGAACAGTTCCACAGCCACCGGGCGCTGGGCCTGGTCGGAGATAATTTCAATTCGACCGAAACCATGACCCAGCTTAGAGGCGACATGGCCATCGGCCATGTGCGCTATTCCACCACCGGCGGCACGGTGCTGCGCAACATCCAGCCCCTGTTTGCCGACTTCAAGTTCGGCGGCCTCGCCGTCGCCCATAACGGCAATCTCACCAACGCCTACAAGATCCGCCAGGAACTGGTGCAGCGGGGCTGCATCTTCCAGTCCACCAGCGATACCGAAACCATCATTCACCTGATCGCCATCAGCGAATACGGCCGCGTCGTCGACCGCATCACCGATGCGCTGACCCAGGTCGAAGGCGCCTATTCCCTGCTCACCATCACTCAGAAAAAAATGATCGGGCTGCGCGACCCGTACGGGGTCCGGCCGCTGGTGCTGGGAAGGCTGGGCGAGGCCTGGATTTTGTCGTCGGAGACCTGCGCGCTGGACATCATCGGCGCCGAATTCGTGCGCGACGTGGAACCGGGCGAGATCGTCATTATCGACGAAAAGGGCCTGCACAGCATCAAGCCTTTTGCCAAAAAGCCCAACCGGTTCTGCATTTTCGAATATATCTATTTCGCGCGGCCCGACAGCGTCATGGAAGGCCGCAATGTCTATGACGTGCGCAAGAACATCGGCGCCGAACTGGCCCGCGAAAGCCACCCCGAATGCGACCTGATCGTGCCGGTGCCCGATTCCGGCGTGCCCGCGGCGATCGGCTATTCCGAGGAGGCCGGCGTACCGTTCGAGTTGGGCATCATCCGCAACCACTATGTCGGGCGCACCTTCATCGAGCCCAGCGACCAGATCCGCCATCTCGGCGTACGCCTCAAACACAACGCCAACGCCGCCCGGCTGAAAGGCAAGCGCGTGGTGCTGGTCGACGATTCCATCGTGCGCGGCACGACCAGCGTCAAGATCGTCGAAATGGTCCGCAACGCCGGGGCCATGGAAGTCCATATGCGGGTATCCAGTCCGCCGACGGCGCACTCGTGTTTCTACGGTATCGACACGCCCCAGCAGAGCCAGCTTCTGGCCGCCCAGTACGACCTCGAGGCCATGGCCAAACACATCGGCGTCGATACGCTGGCCTTCATTTCCATCGACGGGCTGTACCGGGCCTTGGGCGAGAGCGGCCGCGACATCGAAATTCCGCAATACTGCGATGCCTGCTTCAGCGGCGATTATCCGATCCCGCTGATCGACCACGACAAGAACCCGGCGCAACAGCAGCTGTCGTTGCTGGACGAACACAAATAACCATGGCCCGTGAAAAGCGTCTTGATGGCCGCATCGCGCTGGTCACCGGTGCATCGCGCGGCATCGGCGCCGCCGTCGCCAAACGCTTCGCCGAAGAAGGCGCGCGGCTGGTCCTGACGGCGCGAACCACCGGCGCGCTAGAGGAAATCGACGACGAAATCCAGAAAATCACCGGTGAGCCGGCGACGCTGGTGCCCCTCGACCTGACCGATTTCGACGCCATCGACAGGCTGGGCGCGGCCATTTTCGAGCGCTTCGGGAAACTCGACGTTCTGATCGGCAACGCCGGCCAGCTCGGCATACTCAGCCCGCTCGGCCACACCGACCCCAAGGTCTGGGACACGGTGATGGCCGTCAACGTCACCGCCAACTGGCGGCTGATCAGATCCATGGACCCATTGTTGCGGGCCAGCGACGCCGGCCGCGCCGTTTTCGTGACCTCCACCGTCGGGCGCGAGGCGCGGGCCTATTGGGGGGCCTATGCGGTGTCCAAGGCGGCGTTGGAAATGACGGCGCAGATTTATGCCGCCGAAATGGTCAAAACCCCTGTCCGCGTCAACCTGATCAATCCGGGCCCGACGCGCACCGCCATGCGGACCCTGGCCTTCCCCGGCGAAGACCCGGACACGATCAAGACCCCCGAGGCGGTCACCGGGCTGTTCGTGGAGCTGGCCGAGGCATCGTGCACCCGCACCGGGGACCTTCTGAAGCCGGATTGACCCACCGGCCCGGCCCCTCCCCGGCGCCATATCCACGCCGTACAAATATTCTATTGGTCTTTTCCTGACGCCGGCATGGCTTATACTAACCGAGGTTCAGGGTAGCCCGGTAGGTTCCGGCCAACGGAAGGGGGCTCTGGATCCATTTATATTTTCGCAAATTCCGGTCCGGGAATTTAAGGCGGTTCCCTGACGAGGGGCTTTTTTGCGGGGTTTCAAGGAGGGCACGGATAATGGAACTGACCAAGAAATTTTCTCTTTTCGGGCGCACCCGGGCCCTGGAGGGAGAAATCGATGATTTTCTCGACAAGCTGTCGCAATGTTCCCTGCTGTTCAAAATCGCCATCAAGGTCTACCTGAACGAAGGCTACACGGATGAGTTCGAGCACAAGCTGCAAGACGTCAACAAAATGGAAAGCGATGCCGACCACCTGCGCCGCGCCATCGAAACCAAGCTGTACGCGCAGACCCTGATCCCGGATGCCCGCGGCGACGTGTTGGGGCTGATCGAAAACCTGGACCAGCTGCTGAACCTGTATGAAGGCTCGTTGTGGGCTTTCTCCATCGAAAAGCCGGACATTCCGAAGGAATTCCACAACGATTTCGAAGTCCTGACCGATCTGGCGGTGCAATCGGTGGAATCCCTGGTGCTGGCGTCCCGCGCCTTCTTCCGCAACATCGACGCGGTCAGCGACCACAACCACAAGGTCATGTTCTTCGAGAAAGAGGCCGACAAGGTCGGCACCAAGTTGAAAAAGGCGATTTTCAACTCCGACCTGGACCTCAGCCACAAAACCCACCTGCGCAACTTCGTCGAACACATCGACAATGTCCCCGACTGGGCCGAAGACGTCGCCGACCGGCTCGCCATTTACGCCATCAAGCGAGCCATCTGAGCGGCGCGCCTGCATGGAAATCTCCGTCCTGTTATTTCTGACCAGCGGGTTGTTCCTGGGCTGGGCGCTCGGCGCCAACGACGCCGCCAACGTGTTCGGCACCGCGGTGGGCACGCGCATGATCCGGTTTTCCACGGCGGCCGTCATCTGTTCCGTGTTCGTCGTCCTGGGCGCCGTCAATTCCGGCGCCGGGGCCGCTGAAACGCTTGGAAAGCTGGGCGCCATCGATGCCCTGGCCGGGGCCTTCATGGCCGCCTTCGCCGCCGCGCTCGCGGTCTATATGATGACCAAGGCGGGCCTGCCGGTATCGACCACCCAGGCCATTGTCGGCGCCATCATCGGCTGGAACCTGTTCACCGGCACCACCACGGACGCAAGCTCGCTGACCAAGATTTTAGTGACCTGGGTGGTGTGTCCGTTTTTGGCGGCGGCGATTGCAATCGGGCTGTTTAAGATGACGACGGTGTTGCTTAAAAAAGCCAACCTGCATCTGCTGCGTACCGACGCCTACACCCGCCTCGGCCTGTTGTTGGCGGGCGCCTTCGGCTCTTACAGCCTGGGCGCCAACAATATCGGCAACGTCATGGGCGTGTTCGTGCCGGCCTCGCCGTTTACCGATTTTTCCATCGCCGGGCTGGTGACGTTCAGCTCCACCGAACAACTGTTCCTGCTCGGCGCCATCGCCATTGCCATCGGCGTGATGACCTATTCCAAGCCGGTGATGATGACCGTCGGGGGCGGCCTCATGCCGTTGTCGCCGGTCGCCGCCTGGGTCGTGGTGATGGCCCATTCGATCGTGTTGTTCCTGTTCGCCAGCCAGGGCCTGGAACAATTCCTGGCCTCCAACGGGCTGCCGACCATTCCCCTGGTGCCGGTGTCCAGTTCCCAGGCGGTGGTCGGCGCCGTTCTCGGCATCGCCTTTCTGAAAGGTGGCCGGGGCATCAAATGGCGGGTGCTGGGCAGCATCGGGACGGGCTGGATCGCCGCCCCCGCCATCGCCGGTGCGGTCTGCTTCAT
>JAESSX010000144.1 GCA_016763915.1 Rhodospirillales bacterium | reverse complement strand
CGGCGGCCGTCCACAGTCGCCGGATTAGCAATATGCCGGCACAGGGCGGCGTAGGCTTCGTCCCAGGAGGCCGGCATCAAGGCTCCGTCCCGGCGCAGCAAGGGGGTTTCAATGCGGTCCTCGGCGTCGATGAAATCAATCCCGAACCGCCCTTTGACGCATAGGGTTTCCCCATTGATGCCCGTTTCATCCTTTGACCGCACCCGCGACAACTGACCGTCGCGCGCACCGACCGTCAACTGGCACCCGGTGCCGCAAAACGGGCAGGTGGTGTCGGTTTCCACAAGGTCCCACGGGCGCGCCTTGTAACGGTAAGGCTCGCTCATCAGCGCGCCAACGGGGCAGACTTCAATGCAATTGCCGCAGTGGTCGCAGCCGGCCAGGCTGTTCTCAAAGCCGGTTATCTCGGTGTCCATTCCCTTTTCGATCGTCCCCAGCGCAACGGCGCCAACCGTTTCCTCGCAAATGCGAACACAGCGCTGGCACTGGATGCAGCGATTGGCGTTGAAGATGATCACCTTGTTAAGCGAGATATCCCGGCTTCGGAAAACGCGTTTTTCGTCGTGGAAACGGCTGGCCCCGGCCCCGTATTCGAAAACCTGGTCCTGCAGTTCGCATTCCCCGGCTTTGTCACAAATCGGGCAGTCGAGGGGGTGGTTGGCGAGCAGGAGTTCAAGCATGGTCCTGCGGGTGTCTGCGACCCGATCGGACGCCGTATGCACGACCATGCCGTCCATGACCGTCGTCGCGCAGGCCGGTTGCAGTTTCGGCGAGCCGTTGATTTCCACCAGGCACATCCGGCAGGAGGCCAGCGGCGCCAGCCGTTTCAGGTAACAGAACGTCGGTACGTCGATGCCTTGGGCTTTCGCTGCCTCCAGGATCAGCGTGCCGTCGGGAACATCAAGATCGATACCGTCGATGGTTACTTTGGCCATGTGGTTTCAGCCTTCCTGTCCCGGTTGCAAGCTCAGTGAAACGGGCATCTTCCGTCAACGATGTGACGCTCGAACTCTTCGCGGAAGTGCTTGAGGGCGGCCTCCAGCGCCCAGGCCGCGGCATCGCCCAGGGCGCAAAAGGAATTGCCGAACATGCCGCCGCACAGGAACTCGAGTTGGTCCAGGTCTTCCCGCCGCCCGCTGCCCGCTTCCAGGCGGCACAGGACTTTAGCCGCCCAGTCGGTGCCTTCCCGGCAGGGGGTGCATTTGCCGCAGGACTCTTCTTGGAAGAATTCCATGGTCCGCATAGCGACCCGTACCACGCAGGCGGTGTCGTCGAGCACGATGACACCGGCCGATCCCAGCATGGTGCCGGCGGCGGCCAGGGAATCAAAATCCATGCCCACATCGAGGCCGCTTTCCGGGATCATCGGTGCCGAAACGCCCCCGGGAATGACGGCCTTCACCTTGCCGGAACGAGGGCCGCCGGCGTGGTCTTCCACCAATTCCCGCAGGGATATGCCCATTGGCAGTTCATAAAGCCCGGGTTTTTTAACTTGTCCGCTCAGGCAATAAAGCTTCGGACCCGGGCTGCCCTTGGGGCCGATGTTGAGGAACCACTCCACCCCCCTCTCGACGATATGCGGCAGGCAAGCGAAGGTTTCCACATTGTTGATCACGGTCGGGCATTCATAAAGCCCCGCCACGGCCGGGAAGGGCGGCTTCAACTTTGGTTGCGCCCGACGCCCTTCAATGGATTCCAGAAGCGCCGTCTCTTCGCCGCAGATATAGGCTCCCGCGCCCAGGTGGACGTAGATGTCATGGTTGAAATCGGTGCCCAGGATATTCCGGCCCAACAATCCTTTCGCATAGGCTTGGCGCACCGCCGCCTCCACGCGCTCGATGCTCAGGCCGTATTCGCCGCGGATGTAAATGTAAGAGATTTCGGCCCCGATGGCGTAGGCGGCGATCAGCATGCCCTCGAGCATCATGTGGGGGTCTTTTTCCATCAGGGCCCGGTCCTTGAACGTGCCGGGTTCACTTTCGTCCGCGTTACAGCAAAGGTATGTCGGTTGCCCCGTCTCCTTCGGCACGAAGCTCCATTTGAGTCCGGCCGGAAAACCCGCCCCGCCGCGCCCCCTGAGGTTGGCGCTTTTGACCAGTTCGATCAGGTCTGCGGGGGAATATCTGTTCAGCACGTTGGCCAGGGATTTGTACCCGCCGGCGGCTTCGTAGGCGGCAATGCCGTAGGACCCGGGAGTATCCATATTCTTCATCAGAACTTTGTCGAACATTGCGCCACTCTTTTTCCCTGGTCTTTCGTCGACTCCGTCAATTGGCAGAGGATCTCATCGATGCGCTCGATACTCAGGTTTTCGTGGTATTCCCGGTTCATCATCAGCACCGGGGCGGTATCGCAGGATCCCAGGCATTCGACGGCGGATAGGGTAAACAGGCCGTCCGGCGTGGTTTCCCCGATGCCGATCCGCAGCCGCGTTTCCAGGTGGCGAAGCATTTCCTCGGCTTCGGACAGCAGACAGGACACATTGGTACATAGTTGGATGTGAAATTTTCCGACCGGTTCCGTATGGAACATGGTGTAGAAGCTGGCGATCTCGAACACCCAGATTTCCGGCACGTCGAGAACGTCGGCGACCTCTTTCAGAATATTCCCGCGAAGCAGCCCCTCGCTTTCCATGGCCAGGGCCAGGGCCGGCATGATGGCCGAGCGCCGCGTCGGATAGCGTGTCACAATCGTTGCAATCTGTTCTTCCAGCTTGCTTTGCATTGCGCCTCCTCAGGGGGCAAAACGGCCGACTACTTGTCCACTTCGGCAATCACCGGATCAAGGCTGCCGAGCATGGCGATGAGGTCGGCAAGATATTTCATGTTCCCTATCTTCCCCTCCAGCGCCTGCAGGTTCACGAAAGACGGCGCCCGCACCTTCATGCGGAAGGGTTTCTCGCTGCCATCGCTGATGAGGTAGTATCCCAACTCGCCTTTCGGCGCTTCGATGGCGGCGTAGACCTCACCTTTGGGCACCTTGAAGCCGTAGGCCGATAGTTCGAAATGGTGGATCTGGG
>JAESSX010000143.1 GCA_016763915.1 Rhodospirillales bacterium | reverse complement strand
GATAGAACGAAAGGTTGACTGCGATTTTATCGCTGAGACGGTAATTGACCCCCGCCGAGCCGTTGAAAAAGTTATTGGCACGGCTCTCATTGTAGTCGGGGCCGATATTCATATACCCAGCGCCCGGTATACCGGCTGTAATTGTGCTGTTGCCGTCAAGGTGCGCGGCAACATCGGCGTTGAACCAGCCCATGGAAACCATGGCTTCGTTGCCCAGGAGTGCGCCCAGGGCCGGGTTGATGGCGGCGCTTGTCGCGTCCTGGGCGATGCCCAGGCCGGCGCCGGCCATGCCGCAGTTGTTGGTGCCGACGCATTGCATTATCTGGCCGTAGGTGGCCTGCGCGGGCTGCGCCAGAATGGCGGCGCCGCCGGCGAGCACGGCGGAAAACAAAGCGGTTTGTAATTTCTTAACTGACATTTCGATAATTCCCCTGAACGAATGACCGGAACCCTCTCCCGAAGTTTCCTCCGAAGTTCCCTCAGATCACTACGGCCTCAATGCCCCAGTTCACCTATCCCATTACGCCAACCGTTCGACGAACGGCTAACGAGTGATTTGATTGTAAATACAAAAACCACAACTGAAGTAGTACTATGATACGGAAGACACTATTTTTTTTCAGGTGTTGCAAATATACACCATGAAACCCGGTGTCCGGGCGAAAACACCCGGTTTTCCGCCGTTTTTTGTCGGGGGTTTTTCGGGAACCGGGAGGCGCGTATCAGTGTGTAAGCAACATGTACTACCGGACTTCTGTCGGTCATCGTTAAAGTGACTTAAATTCATTCCGGCAGACGGGGAATGGCCCCGTTTAACGTTTTTCACAAAGTCACAATAAGCAAGAGGGAGAAGGAATTATCATGGACGGGGACGGCAGCAACAGCAAATCCATGAGCATTATCGTCACCAAGGGGACTCTGGACTGGGCCTATCCGCCCTTCATCCTGGGCACCACGGCGGCGGCCATGGACGTCAAGGTCACCATGTTTTTTACATTTTACGGCTTGCAGCTTTTGAAAAAGAGCCTCGACCACCTGCAGATTACGACGCTCGGCAACCCGGGCATGGAAATGCCGATGATGGGCATGCATATGACCATGCCGAACCTGATGTCGGCGCTTCCCGGCGTCGATGCCGCGTGCACGGCGATGATGAAGAACATGATCAAGAAAAAAGGCGTGGCCTCCATTCCGGAATTGCGCGAAGCCGCCATCGAATCGGATATTCGGTTCATCGGTTGCCAGATGACTATGGACCTGTTCGAATGGGGCAAGGATGACCTGATCGATGGCATTGAGATCGGCGGCGCCGCCACTTACATGGAGAATGCCCTGAAGTCGGACATCAACCTGTACATTTGACCGGCCTTCATTTGAATGACGGCGGTCGATACCGTGTTAACCAGGCCGTTTAAGACCTGGCGACGCGATCACCGAAAAAGGGGGGGATAAGATATTGCCTGCTGTCACAAGCGATAGCTCATCAGGGGATGGTGATAAATCGGCTGGCGCGGGCACCGGTTCTGAATCGGCTTTGTCAAAGTTGTTCACCTCCTGCAGTCCGGAGCAGGCGAAGATCTTTTACACGCCGGTTCGCCGGTCGGTTCGTATTCATGGCCATTCGACTACCATCCGCCTGGAACAGGCCTTTTGGACGGTGATGGAGAATATGGCTGAAGAAGAAGGGGTGACGGTGGCGGGTCTGATTACCCTTGTGCACGATCATTGCCAGTTTTCGGATCAGAAAAATCTGGCGTCCTGCCTCAGGGTTTTGTGCCTGAAATATATCGAAGGTTGATTGCCAGCCCCTGCCGGGGCGGGTAAAATGACTTCAACCAGGGAATTTACAGGGGTCAATTCAATCACTAATGGAAATGAAATCAACATGAGCGCGACAACCACACTCGATACCAAGGGAATGAACTGCCCGTTGCCGATCCTGAAGGCCAAAAAGGCGTTGAAAGATCTGGCGGCGGGGGATGTCCTCGAAGTGATCGCCACCGACCCCGGTTCGGTGAAGGATTTCGATTCGTTCTGCCGCACCACCGGCAACGAGTTGATGGAAACCAACGATACCGACGGCGTTTACAAGTTCATGATCAAAAAAGGCGCCTGAATTCCGCGCCTTTCGATTTGATTTGAGGGAACGGCAGCAGGCCCCTTCCGGTGGCTTTAATCGCCGTTCCCTACAATTCTTCGATTACACTCTTGAGCAACCCCTGGACATCGTTCGCGATGGCCCCCAGGTCCGGGTTGTCTATGGCCTGCATGGAGGCCATGGGGTCGACCGCCGACACTTCGACGGCGCCATCGCCGGCGTCCTGCACGACCACGTTGCACGGCAACATGGTGCCGATCTTGCCTTCGCATAGCAGGGCCTGGTGGGCGAAGGCGGGATTGCACGCGCCCAGGATGGTGTAGGGCCGGAAATCGACATCCAGCTTTTTCCTCAGCGTCGCCTTGACGTCGATGGTGGTCAGCACGCCGAAGCCTTTATCGGCCAGCGCGGCGGTCACCTTTTCGATCGCTTCGTCGAACGGCAGGGTGAGGGTCCTGGAAAAGTGGTAACTCATTGGTGGGTTCCTTACGCGTTTCAATTCATTAATATGATCCCCACCATATGTGAGGATGGGACGCCCGGTGCAAGGCCCCGGCGGCAGCGCGGTTGAGAAACTCCAGGAGGGATCATGGCTGCATACATCATTGTGCAGATCGACGTCACCGACCCGGACACGTTCGAGGTCTACCGCGCCCAGGTGCCGCCGACACTGGAGCCCTACGGCGGCGAATACATCGTGCGCGGCGGCGGCCAGGAAATTCTCGAAGGCGACTGGCCCTATCCCCGGTGCGTGGTGCTGAAATTCCCGTCCCTGGAACAAGCCCGGGCGTGGCACGCTTCGGCCGAATATGAAGGGCCGAAGGCGCTCCGCCAATCCGCCGCCCGCACCAACATGATCGTCGTCGAAGGGTTGTGAAGACGGCGACGAAGCCGCAAGGGACGAAATGGCGCTGGCTTGGCGCTATGGCCGGGCTTTTGCTGCTTGCCTGGGCGCTTCGGAATTTCGACCCCTGGCGTTTCGCCGACATCCTTGCCGGGGCCACGGGGTGGCCCTTGTTGTTTTTGCCGGTGGCGGTCATTGCCGAACAGGTGCTGCGCGCCCTGAAGTGGCGGCAATTGCTCTATTCCCTGCGGGCCGTCGGCATCGGCAGGCTGTTCGGGTCCATAATGGCCGGGTATTTCGCCAATTTTCTGACTCCTGTCCGGGTCAGCCCGCTGGTCCGCGCCTGGCTGGTTGCCCGCCTGGAGGGCCTGAGCGTCAGCACGTTGCTGGCCACCATCGTCCTCGAGCGCCTGATCGATGGGCTGGTCTTTGTCGCCTTCGCCGGGATCGCGTTACTGGTGATCCGGTTTCCCGACCCCGACAGCACTATCATCCAGGGTGTCGCCTGGGGAACCGGCGCAAGCCTGGTTGCGTTTACCGGTTTGATCGGCGGGCTGGTCGCCCTGAGGCGGCAAAAGGGACGGGCTCTCCTGGCCCGCCTGGTCACCCGTTTGACCGTGCGCCTGCCGGAACGGTGGCGCGACCGCGGCGTTGACCTGGCCCATCTTTTCGTCGATGGCGTCATCTGGCCGCGCGCCCCCTGGCGGGGCGGCGTCATCATCGTTTCGGCGGTGCTCATCAAGATTATCGCGATCAGCCATTTCCTGTGGGTGGGGATCGCCTTCGACGTGATCCTGGGCTGGGCCGATTATCTGTTCATCATGGTCTTTCTCAGTTTTCTGGTCATCCTGGCGGGGACGCTGAGGATTATCGGCGGCGTCGCCGCCGGCGCCGTGTTCGTGCTCCAGGGATTCGGCATCGATGTCGAAACCGCGCTGGCGATGACGTTGCTGGTGCAGGCGGCGTCGATCCTGACCGTGGCCGGTTGCGGGGCGGCGGCGTTGTGGGTGCGGGGGGTCTCGCTGTCGGGGGTGTTGGCGGCGGGAAAAGGCCAAGGAGGCAGGGATGACTGAGCCGGCGGCCCAGGGGAAAAAAGCGTTCCGGCGCCTGGCCGCCGCCGGCGTCTTCTTTCAGGGCGGCGCCGCGGCGGTCGATTCGAGCACCATCATCGCCGCCCTGGTCCATGGTTTGACCGGTAGCGCCTTCGCTGTCGGCGGGGCGTCGGCGATCCTCCGCTACGGCTGGTTGTTTCCCCAGATATTCGTCGCCTATCTGGCCCAGCGCAGCCCCCGGCGCATGCCCTTTTACATTGTCGGCGCCTTCGGCCGGGCCACCTGTCTGGCCGCGATCGCGATGTTGCTGGCCATGGCCGGGGGGCTTTCCGGCGCCATGGTGACCACCTTGTTCTTCATCTTGTGGACGGCCTATGCCTTCGTAAGCGGCATTGTCGCCGTGCCCTACAACGATATTGTCGCGCGTTCGGTTCCCTCGGCGCGGCGCAGCCGCCTGTTGGCGATCCGCTTCTTCGGCGGCGGTGTTCTGGCGCTTGGGGTGGCGGCGGTGGCGCACCGGTTCCTCAATACCATGGCCTTTCCCACCGGGTATGCCTCCCTGGTGGGGCTGGGCGCGGTCATGCTTCTGGCTTCCAGCGTTTCCTTCGTTTCCGCCGGGGAACCCCCGGCGAAACTTTCTCCGCAAGACAACGGAGAAGGTTTCGCGGCCTTCCTTGGGCGAGGCATCCAGGTGTTTCGCCGCGACCGTGATTTTCGTTTGTTCGTCTACGTCCAGTGGCTGGGGGGCGTGGTGATGATGGCGCTGCCGTTCTATGTCCTGCAGGCGATGGACGCCGGGAGCACGGCGGCGGATATCGCTTTTTTGCTGGCCGCCCAGACCGCCGGGGCGATCCTGTCCAACGCGGTATGGGGCTGGTGGGGCGACCGCCATGGCAAGCGCAGTCTTCTGGAAGGCGTCGCCCTGCTTCGCATTCTGCCGCCGCTGTTGACGCTTTTTCTGGTCTCCGCCGGCGGGGCATGGGGGTTGCCTCCCTGGGTGGGGTTCGCCGCCGTGTTCCTGCTTTTGGGCGCTCTCATCAATGGCGGCACCATAGCCATGCTCGGCTATTTGATGGAAATTTCACCCGACGACCAGCGGCCCGCTTACAGCGGTTATTTCAACGCCATCGTCGCCCCGGCGGCGGCGCTGCCCATCGCCGGCGCCGCCATCGCCGAAGCGGTGAGCTTAAGCGGGGTGTTCGCGGTCAGCCTCGCCGCCGCGATCCTGCAATACCTGACCGTTCGGCGGCTGCGCCGTGGCGCATCGCCAGGAGAGAGTATCCGATGATCAAATGGAGAAGCCTGATTGCCAGGTCCTGGTTGATGTCCAGGGTTTACTACCGGCTTCGCGGGCTCGAAATCTGCGGCGCGCCGGGGGAGGAAGTCTGGTACTTCGCCTTCGGCGCCAATATGCACGACAGCGCCTTTCGGGAACGGCGCGCCATGACGCCGCTGGAATGGCGGGTGGGGCGCCTGGCGGGGTATCGGTTGCGCTTCAACCTGGAAGGCCGCCCCGTCGGCAAGGCGGCGCCGGCCAACCTCGCGCCCGATCCGGAGGCCGAGGTCTGG
>JAESSX010000142.1 GCA_016763915.1 Rhodospirillales bacterium | reverse complement strand
TTGCCGGCGACCAGCAGGCGGCGGCCATCGGCCAGGCCTGTTTCCAGCCGGGCATGATGAAGGCGACCTACGGCACCGGATGTTTCGCGCTGCTCAATACCGGGTCCCGCCCGGTGGCCTCGAAAAACCGCATGCTGACCACCGTCGCCTACCGCATCGACGGCCAATCCACCTATGCCCTGGAAGGGTCCATCTTCATCGCCGGGGCCGCCGTGCAGTGGCTGCGCGACGGCTTAGGATTAATCGGGGAGGCCGCCGAAACCGAGGCGCTGGCCGCAGCCGCGGACCCGAACGAAAACGTCTATCTGGTGCCGGCGTTCACCGGATTGGGCGCGCCCCATTGGAACGCCGATGTGCGGGGCGCCCTGTTCGGCCTGACCCGGGCCACCGGTCCTGAGGAATTCGCCCGCGCCGCCCTGGAAGCGGTTTGCTACCAGACCCGCGATCTCCTGGAAGCCATGCGCGGGGACTGGGCGGGCGCCGGCGATACCGTGTTGCGGGTCGACGGCGGCATGGTCGCCAGCGACTGGACGATGCAGTTCCTGGCCGACATTCTGGCCGCCGACGTGGACCGGCCGCAAATTCTCGAAACGACGGCGCTGGGCGCAGCGTATCTGGCCGGCATGAGGGCCGGGGTGTATCCGGGACTACAGGACTTTTCGTCCCGATGGCGTCTCGACAGGCGCTTCTCGGCAAAAATGGACGAGCAAACCCGCGAGCGGAAATACGCCGGCTGGCGGGACGCCGTCAAAAGAATCCTATAAGCCGTTCTCGGGGATCACGCCGGTCTGGGGCAGATCGGCGAGGCCGGTTTTCCGGGCGTGTTCCTCGAAGGCCGAATTTTTCCAGAAGAACGCGCCCGGCATGGTGGTTGGAATCACCAGCACATAGAACAGGGCGCGGCCGATCAGGGCCGAGGCGATGACGGACACCGAAAGCAGACCCCACAGCGCCAGGCCCATCCCCCCGGCCGCACCGGCGCTGCCCAGATACAAGGCGAACCCCGCGTTGGCGGCCATGAGGACGTTGCGAAGACCGTAGGTATATCCGAACAGCGTGGTTTGCCGGTGGTGCGAGGCGGCGGCTTCTCCGCCGCCCGCCTTGAGGTCGCGGGCGTGGGCAAAAAGCCCGGCCCCCTCGAACGCCAGTCCGCCGATCACGAGAGCCGAAAGAACCCCGGTCAGGGCGGGGGCCGACGGCAGGAATGCCAGGCCCACCAGGATTGCGCCCAGCGTCACCATGGTGCCGAAGAAGGTCGTCGTCAACTGCCAATGGTCCCAAAACGGCCTGGCCTTGATGCGATAGATGCGGACCATGAAGTACAGCCCCGCAAGGCCCGAGGTCACGGCCAGCCAGCCGCTGATCAGGGCAAGGGTTTCGGCGGCGGGGAAGTATGGGCCGAGCGCGGTGAACAGGGCGTGGCCGCCCATGAAGCCCAGGAACAGGGAAATCCCCAGCGCCTCGCGGCTCAACGGCGAATGACGAAGGTTGTTGAACCCCCGATAGAACCGCCACGGCCGGCCCAGATGCAGGGTCGATAGTCCCAGCATGGCCGTCTGCATGACGACCAGGGCGATGACCCCGGCCAGATACGCGCCCGAGGACGGCAGGACGGCGAGAGCGTCGACGCCGAAAGCCGCGCCCAGGAAAAGCACCGCGAAAGCGCCGATGATGGCCTGGGTGGTGAGCGTGAAGACGACCAGCGGGTTCTCCCGCGAACTGAGCCGGGCCGGATTCCAGCGCCCCCCGGCGGCGTCTTTTTCATCGACGACCGGATGATAACCCTCATGGGTTCGTTGATATTTCACCGGCTGGGAATCGGTGCGGGTGAGTTCCCGGGGCAGGCTTCGGGTTTGCTGGAAGCGAATGTTGGGGTGGGTGATTTCGGGGTCCGGGAAGCCGGGGATTTGGGTTTTGATCTGCTCGCGGTTTTCCGGGGTGGTTTCGATAACGCCGAAATCCAGGGCATTGCCCAGGCAGGCGGATACGCAGGCGGGTTTCAGTCCGACTTCGAGACGGTCAACGCACATGTTGCATTTCTGGACGTTGCCGGCGACGGGGTCGAGCTGCGGCGCGTTATAGGGGCAAACCCAGGTGCAGTAGCCGCAACCAAAGCAGATATCCGGGTCCTGGAGGACGGCGCCGTATTCCGCGTGCTTGGTGTACGCCCCCGTCGGGCAACCCTTGAGGCAGACCGGGTCGTCGCAGTGATTGCAGGCCATGGAGATATTGACCCGGGTAAAGTCGGGAAAGGTGCCGCCCTCGACATAGCCGACAGAGCGAAACGACAGATGCGGGGCTAAATCGTTTTTCTCGCTGCACGCGGCCTCGCAGGCATGACACCCGATGCAGTTGTCGGCGGTGAAATGAAAGCCGTGCTGTTTGTTGCGGTTGGGGTTGGTCCCGACGCCGCTGTCGCCATTGATATTGAGACTGGCGCCTGTCGGCTGGCCGCTGGCGGCGGTCAGGTCGATGGCATCGCCGTACCGGTTGCTCTCGGGCGTGACCGGGTCGTTCAGGTAGGCGTAATCGGGCTCGTCTTCTCGAATTTCGAACATGGATGTCCCTCTAGTAAGCCCGCATGGCGGTGTTGAGTCCGGCGGCGTCGTGTTGGTCGACCGCCTCGATGGATACGGCGCATTGCTTGAACGCCGGTTGGCGCGAATGCGGGTCGAGAAGCCCGAGCGTCAGGCGATTGACGCAGTCGTGGAAGTGAAACGGGATGAACACCATGTCGCGGGGCACCCGGTGGGTCAGCTGCACCATCACCACCGCGTCGCCCCGGCGCGACACCAGGCGCACATAGCTCATGTGTTCGATGTCCAGTTCCGCCGCCGCGTCCGGGTTCATTTCCATGTAGGGGGTCGGGCTGAACTTGTTCAGGTTGCCGATTTTTCCGGTCTTGGTGCGGGTGTGGAAATGCTCGACGACGCGGCCGCTGTTAAGCCAGAACGGGAAATCCCCGCCGGGAACCTCGTTGTTATCCGCGTACGGCAGGGACAAAAGCTTCGCCTTGCCGCCCGGGTGCTGGAACGTGCCGTCGGCGTAGAGGCGCGCGTCTCCGGGCTTGTCGCCGTCGCGGCAGGGCCATTGGATGCCGCGCGCGTCGCGGATTTTCTCGTGGCTCATGCCCGAGATATCGAGCAGCCGGCCGCGGCTGAGTTGGCGCATTTCGTCGAAAATTTCGGCCGCCGTGGCGGGGAAATGGATGGCGCGGCCACGCTCGAAGCGTTTGGCCAGTTCGCTGAAGATCCAGTGGTCGGGTTTTACCGCGCCCGGCGGCTCGGTCACCTTGGACACGAAGTTGACGCGCCGCTCGGTGTTGGTGAAACAGCCCTCTTTTTCCGACCACAACGCGGCGGGCAGGAACAGGTGCGCGTATTGCACCGTCTCGACGTCTTGATAAGCGTCCTGCACGACCAGGAAGTCGAGCTTCTCCAGCGCCCTGCGGATGCGTCCCGTGTTGGCCATCGAGGTCATGGGGTTGGTGCCGACCAGCCACAAGCCCTTGATCTGCCCGGTCTCGATGGCCGGGAAGATATCGGTTTCGGTAAGGCCGCGCTTTTGGGGGAAAAATGCCGGGTCGATACCCCAGAAATCGGCCACGTCCCGGCGGTGCTCCGGGTTTTCCAGCACCCGGTAGCCGGGCAGCCCCGAACAGGACGACCATTCCCGCGTTCCCATGGCGTTGCATTGTCCGGTGATCGACAAACCGCCGCCGCCCGGCCGCCCGACGTTGCCCGTCAGCAGGTTCAGGTTATTGATCGCGGCGACGCCGTCCGAGCCGTGCGTGCTCTGGTTGATGCCCATGGTCCAGATCGACATGGCGGCGCCGGCGTTGGCATAGGTTCGGGCAACCATGCGGATGGTGTCCGCATCGATGCCGCAGATCTTGGCCGCCGCGTCCGGGGCGTAGGCGCGCAACGTTTCTTCGAAGTCGTTGCTTCGGGTGGTATGGGCGTAAATGTAATCCTGGTCCTCAAGGCCCTCGTCGAGAATGACATGGGCCATGCTGTTGAGCAGCACCAGATCGGTTCCCGGCGTGATGGGCAGGTGGATGTCGGCGAGCTGCGCGAACATGGTCACCCGCGGGTCGACGACGATGACCGGGAAGCGGCGTTTTTCCAGGGCCTCCTTCAGGCGCCAGTAGATGATCGGGTGTTGCTCCGGCAGGTTGGACCCGAACGCCATCAGGCAGCCGGTATGATCGAAATCGTCGTAACACCCCGGCGGGCCGTCCGATCCGAACGAGCGCTTGTAGCCGGAAACCGCGGACGCCATGCACAACGTCGTGTTGCCGTCGTAGTTGTTGGTGCCGATGGCGCCGCGCACCAGTTTCCCCAGGGTATAGAATTCCTCGGTCAAAAGCTGGCCCGTGGACACCACGGCGAAGGCGTCGCGTCCGTGTTTTTCCTGAATCCGCGCGATTTCGGCCCCCATGTGGTCGAGGGCCCGGTCCCAACCGGCGGCGGCGAAGTCATCGCCGGTCTGGCGGCGCAGCAGCGGCGTGTCTCCGCGCCCCGGGGAGTCGAACAGTTCGTGTTCGAAAATTCCCTTGATGCACAGCTTGCCCCGGTTGACGTCGGCGCCGCCGACGCCCCTGGACGTCACCGCGCGGCCTTCGCCGTTCAGCCCGATTTCCATGGAGCACCCCGTCGAACAATAGCCGCAGGTGGTGTATTTCCATTCCTTGACGCCCTTGTCAGCAATGGTGACAGGGTTCTTCTTATTGCGCCCGAAGAGCATGTGTGGGTCCTTTTGCCTTAAGCGTACCGCTTGGTTTCGGCCTGCGGGATACGAAGCGAAACCCGGCCCTGGTCAACCCGAACCGGGAAGCACGCCGTCGAACCTTCGTCCGGCTCGGCGGCCTCTCCGGTGTCCAGCTGGATGACCCAGTTATGTAGGGGGCAGGTCACCCGGTTTCCATGGACAATCCCCTGTGACAAGGGCCCGCCCTTGTGAGGGCACTTGTCGTGAAGGGCGAATATGCGGTCATCGGCGGTGCGGAAAACGGCGATATCGCCTTGCGGGGTTTGCACCACGCGGGCGCCGAGACTGGGGATATCGTCAATGTGCCCGATGTCGAACCATTCGGTCATGTCTTTAGCCCACCTTGGCAAGGGGTTGAAATTCGGTGCGGTCGAGGCCGTCCCGGCCGCGGTCGCGCCACGGGTCTTGTTGGGCGAACGTCTGGGCGAAAAGAAATTCTTCGTGCAGCAGGCGCCGGGACTCGTCCTCTTCGACGATGCGTTTCTTGATGTAGGCGAGGCCGACCCTCTCGATCCACGGCGCGGTGCGTTCCAGATAGTGCGCCTCCTTGCGGTACAGCTGCATGAACGCGCCGGCGTATTGCAGCACCTCGTCTTCGGTTTCCACCTTGCACAACAAGTCGGTGACCCGAACCTTGACGCCGCCGTTGCCGCCGACATGGAGTTCCCAGCCGGACTCGACCGCGACCACGCCGAAGTCCTTGATCGTCGCCTCGGCGCAGTTTCTCGGACACCCCGACACCGCCATCTTGAACTTGTGCGGCGTCCATGCGCCCCACGACATCTTTTCCAGTTTGATGCCCATGGTGGTGGAATCCTGGGTTCCGAAGCGGCACCATTCGGACCCGACGCAGGTCTTCACCGTGCGCAGCGCCTTGCCGTAGGCGTGCCCCGAGACCAAACCGGCGGAGTTCAGGTCGCGCCAGATTTCGGGAAGGTTTTCCTTGGCGATGCCGAGCAGGTCGATACGCTGGCCGCCGGTGATCTTGACGCTGGGGACATTGAACTTGTCCGCGACGTCGGCGATGGCGCGCAGTTCATCGGGCGACGTGACGCCGCCCCACATGCGCGGAATGACGGAATAGGTGCCGTCTTTTTGGATGTTGGCGTGCGCCCTCTCGTTGATGAAGCGCGACTGGTTGTCGTCCACGTAAACCCCCGGCCAGGCGCACAGCAGATAATAATTCAGCGCCGGGCGGCAGGACGCGCAGCCTTCCGGGTTCGACCATTCCAGAAAATCCATCGCCTGGGGGATCGAGCTAAGCTCGTTGGCGACGATGCTTTTGCGGACTTCGTCATGGGTATAGGGCGTGCACGGGCACAGAGGCTTGTCGTGGGGGGCCGAGGAATAGTCGCCGCCCAGGGTCATCGCCAGTAATTGCTCGACCAGGCCGGTGCACGATCCGCACGATGACGAGGCCTTGGTATGGGCGCGCACGTCGTCGATGGTGAACAGGTTCTTGTCGGTGATGGCGCTGATGATTTCGCTTTTGCAGACGCCGTTGCAGCCGCAAATCTCGGCGCTGTCGGACATTGCCTTGACCGCGTTCTCGCCGCCGTGCCCGGCATCGCCCAGATGGCCCTGGCCATTCATGATCTGGCCGCGAAAGGCGGAGATGTCCGAGGCTTCGCGCATCAGTTCGAAATACCAGACGCTGTCCACCGTATCGCCGTACAGCACCGCCCCTTCAATGCGGTCGTCCTTGAGCACCAGCTTCTTGTAGGTGCCCTTGGTGGCGTCCTGAAAGATGATGGTTTCGGTGTCCGGGGAGCCCTGAAAATCGCCGGCCGAGAACAGGTCGATGCCGGTGACCTTGAGCTTGGTCGAGGTCACCGACCCCTCATAGACGGTGGTCGCGATCTCGGCCAGGTGGTTGGCGCACACCCTGGCCTGTTCGAACAAGGGCGCGACCAGGCCGTAGGTCATGGACCGGTGCTCGACGCATTCCCCGACCGCATAAATGCGGGGATCGAACGTCTGCAGGGTATCGCCGACGACGATGCCGCGCCCGCAATGCAGGCCCGCCTTTTGCGCCAGCGCAATATTGGGGCGGATGCCGACCGCCATGACGACCAGGTCGGCGTCGATCTCGCGGCCGTCCTTCAGGCGCACTCCCTCGACCCTGCCGGTGCCGGTGATGGCTTCGGTTTGCGCCGGCATCAGGAACGTGAGGCCCCGTTCCTCGAGCGAACGGCGCAGCATGCCGGCGGCGACCTCGTCGAGCTGGCGCTCCATCAGGGTGTCCATCAAATGCAGGACGGTGACGTCCATGCCCTGCTTCATCAGCCCGTTGGCGGCTTCCAGGCCGAGCAGGCCGCCGCCGATGACGACGGCGCGGCCGCCCTTTTCGGCCGCTTCGAGCATGAGATCGACGTCCCGGATATCGCGGAAGCTGACGACACCGGGCAAGTCCGCGCCCGGCAGCGGCAACAGGATCGGCAAAGACCCGGTGGCCAGCAGGATGCGGTCGTAATCGGCGGCAAAGCCGTCTTCGGTGATGACCTTGTGGTTGACGCGGTCGATCTTGACGACGTCCTGGCCGGTATGGAGGGTAATGCCGTTTTCGGCGTACCAGTCCAGATCATTGAGCATGATATCGGGAACGGTCTTCTCGCCGGCCAATACCGGCGACAGCAGAATGCGGTTGTAGTTTCCATAGGGCTCGGCGCCGAAGACCGTGATGTCGTAAAGGTCGGGGGCCAGCTTGAGCAGCTCCTCGAGCGTTCGCATGCCAGCCATGCCGTTACCGATAAGGACGAGTTTCTGTTTCATATTTCGGCCTCTGCCGTTTTTGTTGGTGGCCCGCGATACGCAAGGGGGGCTCAGAATGCGGGCCTTTGAGGGAAAACTATTGGCAATCCTCATGCCAATTGCGGCCAAAGTCCGGCCGAAATATGATTTATCTTTATTTTACAATTAGTTGCGTTTGTTTTCGACCCCCGGGGGTGGGTTCCCACGAGGCCTTGTCCGCCAAATTGTAAAAATAAATGCCTAAAATTTAGACGCGTTTATTTTCACTGATAAAAAATTAGGCATTAACGGACCGCCCGACGAGGCCTTTTGGTAAGAAGTGGCGGAAAACAGGGAGTATCCGACTTGGCACACGGCTTGCGTTTTATTTGTTGAATACGTTCGCCGTTTTTTTCCCAGGCGGCAAAATGAATATCTCCGGCCGCCAACGCAACAACAATAGGAACACCGATAATGTCCACCGAGGCCAAGGCAAAATTCAACCTGATGTCGTTTCGCGGAAAGTTCCGGATTTTACATATGACCTGGGTGGCTTTCTTCATCAGCTTTCTTGTCTGGTTCAACCATGCGCCGCTGATGGCTTCGCTGCGCGAATCGTTCGGGCTCAGCGACCAGGAGGTAACGGCGTTGCTGATCATGAACGTCGCCCTGACCATTCCGGCCCGCATCATCATCGGCATGCTGGTCGACCGGTTCGGGCCGGTCGCCGGCATGGTCGGGGCCTACGGCAATGTCGGCGCCGTTACCTTCCTGACGGTGCTGTCGTTCGTCTCGGCGCAGGCCTTTTTCATGGTTATCGCGGGCGCGGCAATTGTTACTCTCATCGCCACCCACTTCCTGCTCGACGAACCGGATGGCCAGACGGCCGAGATTCTGCCCGACGGGACGGTTCAGCTGATCGACGTTTCCTGATGACGGAGAACAACCACCCATGACCGGGAACGCGGCCCTTATCATCGGTCAATATTCGACGGCCGGCATCAAGGATAAGAACGAGGATTCTTATGGTGTGCTGATCCCGGAGTCGCCCCTGCTTGCCACCAAGGGCGTGGCCATGGTCATCGCCGACGGCATGAGCGGCAGCGAGGCCGGCAAGGAGGCCAGCGAGAGTTGCGTCAAGGCGTTCTGTATCGATTATTTCAGCACGCCCGAGACATGGACGGTGAAGACCTCGGGCGGCCAGGTGCTGGCCGCCCTCAACCGCTGGCTCCACGGCCAGGGCCAGGCCCTCTATCAGTCCGACCGGGGAATGGTCAGCACCCTGTCCGCGCTGATCCTGAAATCGGCGACGGCGTATCTGTTTCACGTCGGCGACACCCGCATCTGCCGCTTGCGCAAGGGAGCCTTCGAGCCGCCGACCCAGGACCACCGGGTCATCGTTTCGCCGGAAAAGACCTTTCTCGGCCGGGCCATGGGCATCAATCTCAATATGGAGGCGGACTTTCGCAGCGTCGCGGTGGAAGACGGCGA
>JAESSX010000141.1 GCA_016763915.1 Rhodospirillales bacterium | reverse complement strand
CGTCGCCGTGTTCAAGCGGCTGGTCGCCAAGGCCGACGTGGTGGTGGAAAACTTCTGCCCCGGCGTCATCGGGCGTCTCGGAATTGATTACGAAAGCCTGAAGGCCGTCAACCCGGCCATCGTGCTGACCAGTATTTCCGGTTTCGGCCAGGACGGTCCCTATGCCGGGCGCCCCGGTTTCGATCAGATCGCCCAGGGCATGGGCGGGTTGATGTCGATCACCGGACAGCCGGGCCAGGGTCCGATGCGCGTCGGCATACCCGTCGCCGACCTGACCGCCGGGCTGTATGCGGCCCTGGGCACCATGGTGGCGTTGCTGGAACGCGAACAGACGGGCCAAGGCCAATGGGTGCAGACGTCTTTGCTGGCGGCGCAGATCTCGATGCTGGATTTCCAGGCCGCCCGCTGGCTGATGAAGGGGGACGTCGCGGGCCAGGCCGGCAACAACCACCCGACGTCGATCCCCACCGGCGTATTCAAAACCAGCGACGGCCATATCAACATCGCCGCCACCGGCGACGCCATCTGGGTGCGCCTGTGCAAGGTTCTGGATATGCCCGAGATAGCGGACCGGGAAGGTTTTTCGACGGGTCCGGAACGGTCCGACAACCGCGACGCGGTCAACGCCGAGATCGAAAAACGCACCTCCCTTGAGACCAGCGCCGGCCTGATTGACAAGCTGAACGAGGCGGGCATTCCGTGCGGGCCGATCTATTCCATCGACCAGATGTTCGCCGACCCCCAGGTCAAACACATCGGCATGGAACACCCGGTGGATCATCCCCAACTCGGCGCCTTCAACGTCGTCGGCCAGGCGGTGCGCATGAGTGGCTCGCAACCCCGCACCGGCGTGCCGACCCCTGACCGGGGCCAGCACACCGAAGAGGTGCTGGCCGAATTCGGCTTCACGGCGGAAGAAATCGCCGACTTATCCAAACGCGATGTGCTGTGACCGGCAAGGATAACGACAATCCACCCGACCTGACCGATGCCGGGACGTTCCGGCATTGGACTCCGGTCAGCCTGCGGTTTTCCGATCAGGACAGCCTGGGCCATATCAACAACGTCGCCTACGGCGCTTATGTGGAGCAGGCGCGTGTCGCCCTTATCGACGCCTTGTTGCGGTCGCGTGGCGAGGGGATCGACTATATTCTGGCCAACGTGCAGATTGATTACCACCGCGAGATGCATTTTCCGGGCACCGTGGACGTCGGGGCCCGGTTGTTGCGGATCGGCACCAAATCCATCACCACCGGGTACGGCCTGTTCAAGGACGGCGGCAATGTTGCCACGGCCGGCAGCGTCAATGTCTTCTTCGACCCCGCAACCCGCAAATCGATCGCGATTCCGGACAGTCTGCGGCGTCGGTTGGAAGAAGAACTGGCGCTGGATTAACTCTTCTCGGCGGCCTCGTGAAGGTCGTCCAGCAGTCCGGCGATGCGGTCCAGTTCTCCCGAGACGGCGGTTCCTTCCTCAACCAGGGAAATACACAGCGCCTCCAATTCTCCGGCGGCGTCGCTGACGGCGGCCAGGCCGAAGGTGCCGGCGGCCCCGTTCAGCTTGTGCGCCAGTGCCTGCAGGTTGTCCAGTTCCCCACTGTTGCCGCCGTCCGCGGTCAGAAGTTTGTCGTGGGCGGCGTCAATCTCGTCCAGCCGGCCATCGAGACTGTCCCTGAAAGCCTTCCTGAGGGCCTTGAGTTTCGCCTGGAAATCTTCGTCTGCGCCGGTCATGGGGGAGGAACCTCGAGGTTTTGGTCTGGGCTTTTCGTGTGTTAAGGGTGACATACAGTGAAACAATTGGACACTCGAAACCATGATTTTTAGGGGTATTTTCTACACTGGGAAAAACGGAAACCCTGCATGGTTACGATCACCTTCAACGGCACCGCTTATTCGTGTGAAAACGGGGAAACCGTTCTCGATACGCTGTTACGCCACAAGGCCGACATTCCGTATTCCTGCGGCAAGGGAACGTGCCTGACCTGTCTGGTCAAGGCAACGGGGGGCGACGTTCCGCAGGACGCCCGGAAGAACATCCGGCCCTCCCTGGCCGGGCAGGGATATTTTCTGGCCTGCATGTGCCGCCCGCGGGAGCCATTGACCATCGCCGCCGCCGATGATGCGGCCCTTTACGGCCGCGCCGTCGTCACCCGAATCGTAAAGGTCACCGCCGACGTTTGCCGGATGTGGCTCAGGCCTTCGACGCCGCTGTATTACCGGGCCGGGCAATTCATCAACATCCGCCGCGAAGACGGCCTTGTCAGGTCCTATTCCCTGGCCAGCGTGCCGCGCCTGGACCGGGAACTGGAAGTCCACGTCAAGCGCATGGCGCGGGGGCAAATGAGCAACTGGATTTTAGATCACCTCACCCCGGACGACGGGCTGGACCTGCAGGGCCCCAACGGTAATTGTTTTTATGGTCCGGGAACGCCGGACCGGAACCTGTTGCTGATCGGCACCGGCACCGGGCTGGCGCCGTTGTTGGGGGTCGTTCGGGACGCCCTGGATGCCGGTCACACGGGCGCAATTCATCTTTATCACGGCAGCTGCGAAGCGGCGGGGCTTTATCTTGCCGACGATGTCGGCGCCATGGCCGGCGCGCACGCCAATTTTCATTTCGTGCCCTGCGTGTCGGGGGCCTTCGGGTCCGGTTCGTTGCGGGCCGGGCGCGCCGATGAGGCGGCCTTCGCCGATCATGGGAATTGTCGGGATGGAGCGTTTTCATCTGCGGTTATCCGGCGATGGTTAACGGGGCGCGCAAATCGGCGTTGCTGGCCGGCGCCACCATCCCCAATATCCATGCCGACCCGTTTGATTTCAGGGACCTGCGGGCTGAGCCGCGCGCCGAGCCGGAAGACAAGCCGGACCTCTGGTAGGCCCGCGGCCCAGCAACATATCGACGCCCTGGCCGAACAGTTTCCGGAATTCGTCACCGCGGTGCAGGAACGCCTGGCGCGGCGATTGCTGGTCCATGCCGAGGCGGAAATCATCGAGGCCGTGGCCCGCGTCGGTTCCATTCCCGCCGGTAAGACCATTATCCGTCAGGACGAAAGGGGCGAAACCCTTTATCTGATCGCGCGTGGCGTGGTTCGCGTGTCACAACGTCTGAACGGCGAAGACCGGAATCTCGCGACCCTGAACGCCTAATGCAGGCGGGGCGCCTTGTGGTAATTCTCGCGGCTGGACGAAGCGATAATGATTTCCCGGATGCTGCGTTCGCGGAAGATAACCAGCGGCACCTCGATGCCGGCTTCCCCCAGGGCCCAGATCTGGCGCAGCATATCGGCCATTCCGGTCACCGGCGTGCCGTTCACCTCGAGCACCAGATCGCCGATTTCAATGCCGGCGGTTTCCGCCGGGCCGCCGTCCCACAAGCCGGCGACGACGACCTTGCCCGCGGCTTCGGCGCTGAACAAGCCGAGCCACGGCCGCCGGGGCCGGTTGGATTGGCCCGACATGACCAGGTCGCCCAGAATGGGTTCCAGAAGATCGATCGGCACCACCATGTTGCCGTCCTGGGGTTCCGCGTTATATACGGAATCCTGTACGAACAGCGACCCGATGCCGCGAAGCGTGCCGTCCGGTCCAATCAGCGCGCCGCCGCCCCAGAACGGATGCGGCGGCGACGTGAAAATGGCCTGATCCAAAAGATATTCCCAATACCCGGCAAATTCGCGGATGCTGACAATCTCGGTTTTCAGGGCCTGGGACCGGCCGCCGGACCCGGCCAGGATCACCGACTCGCCTTCGTTCAGGTCCCCCGACCGTCCGATAATCATAGGCGTGAGGCCCGCCGGGTCGAGCGCCTGGATCAATCCGAAACCGGTTTCCTGATCGTACCCGGAGACCATGCCGGCAATGGCGCGTCCGTTGCAATCGATCAGCCACACCTGCGACGCCTCGACAATCAGATAGCCGATGGTCAAAATCAGGCCGCTGTCGGTAATGACGACGCCGTGGCCGCGGCGGTCGGTCCCCAGCACCCCGGCGGTAAAGGCATCGTCCGGGATTTCGGCGCGCACCGACACCACCGACGACAGGACCCGGTCGAGGTCGTAGGAGACCTCCGACGGCCCGGGCCGCAGCTCGGAAGGAATTTCAGGGGGCAGTTCGTTCATCGACAGTATTGAACTACTCTATCCGGCTTAAGGAAAGAGCGATGGCCCCTATCACCGGTTGTGATCCCGCTCTATTTCGGGCGGGTGAGGGGGAAAACCTTTTCCGCGACAGTGTAGTCCTGATACCCCAGTCGCGCCAGCGGCCGGATGCGGGCGATGTCGACCATACCGTGCGTCATGAATTCGTCGCGAATATGCACGCCGACAACCCGGCCGATGCACATGGCGTTGCGCCCGCCTTCGATGTCGCAGGGTAATTCCACCGTCGTGTGGTACAGGCATTCCAGATGCACGGGCGAGGCCTTGACCCGGGGCGGCCTGACCAGTTCCGACGGTTCGGTCTCCAGCCCCGCCAGCTCGAATTCGTTGACCTCGGGCGGCTCTTTTGAACTGGTCCGGTTCATGGAATAGCGCAAATCCCAGGTCGCCATGGAACAGACGAATTCTCCGGTTGCTTCGGCGTTGGTCAGGCTGTCCTTGGGGCCGAAGGGCTGCTTGCCGTTGGAGGAAAACATCACCATCGGCGGTTCGCCGGCGAGGCCGTTGAAGAAACTGTACGGCGCCAGATTAACGATCCCGTCGGCACTGATGGTGGAAATCCAGCCGATAGGCCGGGGACGACGCAGCTCTTGAAAGGGTCGTGGGGCAGCCCGTGAGGCTCGCCGATTTTGTAAAACATACGGTTTATCCGGTGTATCGGGGGCGTCGGTTGAGGACTATACGGCCAAGGTGTTGTCGGGTCGAGCGCCACAGGCCATAGTTACCGGGCTTTCGCGAAGGCCTTTCCTCAACGCTCGGGACTTAAAATATTATGATCAAGGAAGTGCGGCCTCCGGAACAAAGGCTGGAACAGGCTGTCCAGGTCCATAGAGACGGGGATATGTCAAAGGCCGAAGATATTTATCGCGAAGTTCTTGAAGCCGATCCCGAAAATTCCACGGCCCTGCACCTGCTCGGCGTGATCGCTTTTCAATCCGGTTATAACGATAAGGCCATGGGCTTGATTACCAGGGCGCTGAAGATTGCGCCCAATTTCCCCGAAGCGCTGAACAACATGGGCAATGTGCTGGCGAAGATGGGGCGCCTGGAGGAGGCCGCGCTCTTTTTCCAGGAGGCCGTGGCTCTAAAGCCCGATTACGCTCTCGCTTACAACCATTTGGGCAGTGCGCTTCTGGGGCTTGGGCGGCTGGACGAGGCCGCCGCCAGCTATAAGGAAGCCATAGCCCTGAACCCGCAGTTCGCCGAATCCCATTTCAACCTGGGCCGTCTTTATCTGTTGACGGGACGTCTGAAGGAAGGCTGGAAGGAACTCGGCTGGCGCACCCAGGTGGCGGAATTCAACCATACCCTTCGGCCTTACGCGCAGCCGGTCTGGGACGGCGGCGACCCGGACGGCAAAACCTTCTTTTTTTATCCGGAACAGGGACTGGGCGATCTTCTCCAGTTTATCCGTTATCTTTCCTTGGTGGCGGCCGGGGGCGGGCGGATTTTTCTGGAAACGCCGAGCCAGATAACGCGGTTGCTGCAAGGGTTCGACGGCGCCCATACGCTTGTTTTATCCGGAGACCGCTTGCCGGATTTCGATTGTCATGCCTCGTTG
>JAESSX010000140.1 GCA_016763915.1 Rhodospirillales bacterium | reverse complement strand
TTTTTGAATCCGCGCGCGACCGCCTGGCCATGGAACTGGCCGCGATCGAGAAAATCGACATGGAAGCGGCGACGGGGAAACTGGAAGACTTCCTCAAGGCGGCCTGAAGGGGCCCTGGTCGGTGGTGGTGCGAGGCAACGCCGTCTTGGAAAAAATCGTTTCCGGCGGCCAAACCGGCGTTGACCGGGCGGCGCTGGACGCGGCCCGGCTGGCCTGTCTGGCGTTAGGCGGCTGGGCGCCCAAGGGCCGCGAGGCCGAAGACGGCGTCATCCCGGACCGCTACCCCCTGGATGAATGCGGCCAAGGCGGATATGAGGAACGCACGCGCCTCAACGTCCGCGATTCCGACGCCACCCTGATCCTGGTTTTGGGCCGCCCGCCGGAAGACACCGGCGACGGCACCCAGTTGACGGTCCAGTGGGCGGACACGCTGTCTATGCCCTATGTGGTCATCGACCTCGACCAGCCGACGGACGCCGAAGGCGTCGCCGAATGGATTAGAGGAACCGGGGTCCGGGTGCTCAACGTCGCCGGCCCCCGTGAAAGCGCGGCCCCCGGAATCTACGCCGCCGCGGAGGAGTTTCTAACCTCCGTGTTGAGCCTCATTCAACCACGACCTTGACCCGGGCGCCGGGCCGCAGCCCTTGACCGGGCCTGAGCCCGTTCAGGGTCTCGAACCAGCCTAACCGGAAGGCCTCGAACGGAAACCTGTCGGCGAGGCTTTGCGGGGTATCGCCGGCCCGCACGGGAACCACCTTGATACGGAGCGGCTGAATGGCCCGGGCTTCCGCTTTGGAAATACGCCGGAAGCTGTAGGTGGTGCGCTGGAAATCGACTTCGAGCCCAGCCGTCATCGACGGCGGGGTGATGAAGGCGAGGCGGAAAATTTGACCCGCCCCACCCCGGATGGCGACGAGGCGCACGTCTCTGGCACCATTCCGGGTGTTGATCCGGGCCTCCGCCGTCGCCGCCTCCATGGCATTAATGTCGATCGTCTCGAGCCCGGACAGGGATAGTCCCCGGGCCCACACATCGGTGACATAGGTCCTCAGCGAGCGCGCCCGGCGGGCCGATTTCGGGTTCGCCAGGTCGAACACCATGAGCGATTTTCCGGGCCCCCGGGCGACTACCTGGCGGGCCGAATTGAACAACACGAAATTGGCCGGCGCCTGGAAGCGGATACCGAGCCCGGGATGCGTGAACACGCGGCCCCGGCGCACGCCCTGTTCCGGGTCGTCGCCGAACACCATGCCGTCGATTTGGTCGAGGAATTCCGCGCGCCCGAAGACCGGGTTCGCCACCCTGGCCGCGTTGGCCAATTGAATGGCCTGGCCGATGCGCTGGGCGGTGCGGGGGTGGGTGGCCATGATGTTGGAGGGCGCCTCGCCTTTTTTGCCCTCCATGGCGCGGACCAGTTTCTCGTGCGCCTTCAGCGTGCGGAAGAAGCTGGTCATGGCCTGGGGCGAATACCCGGCACGGCTCAGGTAGCGCACGGCCAGCATATCGGCTTGCAGTTCCTGTTCGCGGGAATAGCTCTGCAACGCCGCCTGCGCGCCGAAGCCGACCAGCCGCCCGACGCCGCTCGGTACGCCGGCAGCGCTGCCCAGCACGCCCAGCACCATCAGGCCTAAGTTCGTCGCCTGGGCGGTGGAATAGCGTTCCGCCGTGTGGCGCGCGGTGACGTGGCCGATTTCGTGGGCCAGCACACCGGCCATTTCGGCCTCGTTTTCGGCCAGCGCCAACAAGCCGCGGGTGATGTAGATATAGCCGCCCGGCAGCGCCATGGCGTTGACCTTGTCGTCGTTGAGGATGGTGAAGGTATAGGGCAGGCCCGAGGCGTCGGCGTGGCGCACCAGCGTCTGCCCGATGCGGTGGATATAGGCGCGCAGCCTGGCGTCCGTATAGGCGCCGCCGAATTCCTTGATCAGCTTCGGGTGTTCCTCGGCGCCGATGCGGATTTCGTCTTCGCGCGACATGAAGGCGGTGAAGCTCTGCTGGCCGGTGGCCGGATTGGTGGTGCACGCGCCGGTGAAGAACAGGGGCGCCAGCAGGGCCGCGAAAAGGAAAAAGGTGCGGATCCTGTCGGTCACGGCGAAATGATCTCGATCTGTTCGGGGTGGCTGGCCTCGATCATCGGGCCGTTGTATTTCTTCAGCCAGCCGCGCACCCGCACCGTTTTGCCCTGAAAGGACAAGGGCTGCATCCCGGTTTTGGCGAACAGGCGCCGCGCCTGTGTCTTGATGGTGATGGTGAAATCGTCGCGCCAGTTGTCGCCGAAATTCAAATACACCCGGTTTTTGACCCGCACGGCCTTGAGTACGCGGCCCCGGACAACCTGAAAGGTGCCGGCCAGCCGGACGACGGCGGCGGTGTCGGCGGCGTCGCGCACGGCATAGAATGGATGCCCCCAGATCCCGCGCCCCGCTTCCCGCGCGCCCCGTTCCAGGGCCAGCATGTCGCCGACCACGGCGCGGTTGTCGGGGAAGCTGTAGACCCGGGCCATGCCCTGGCGGAGCATTTCGCCTTGCACCCAGACGCCGCCGGCGGTGCCGAGGTGGGCCAGCAATCGCCCGTGCCGGTCTTTTTTCACGCCGCCGAAGAACAGCCGCACCGTGCGCCCCAGCGTCAATTGTTCGAGCGCGCGTTTGGATTCGAGTGCGAGCGGCCAGAGCGGGAAATTTTTCCGCCCCAGCGGCAGTTTCGGCGCCTGCAGGCCGACCAGGCGCACCTGGGTCGCGCCGTCGACGGGGAGGTCCAACACCACCGTGTCGCCATCGACGACGCGGGCGACGCTGGCCTCCGCGCCGGATTGCAGCCCGTCCGGGAGTCCTTGTGAGGCCGCCGGTGCGACGATGAGTAAACCGAAAAACAAGACGGGCAGGGCGGCGCGTACGATCATGGCGCGTTTCCTTGCCCGTCCCCGAAGCCGGCCATTGCGCGCACCTGGTCCGGGGTTTGCCCGGCTTCGCGCAAGGCCCGGATGGTGAGGGACATGTCGCGCTTGGCGAGGCGCGCGCCGTCGTCGTCGGTGAGCAGCCGGTGGTGGTGATAGGCCGGCGTGTCCAGCCCCAACAGGGCCTGCAACACCCTATGCACATGGGTCGACGAAAACAGGTCCTCGCCCCGCGTCACCAGCGTCACGCCCTGGAGGTGGTCGTCGATGGTGACGGCGAGATGATAGCTGGCGGGCGTTTCCTTGCGCGCCAGCACGACATCGCCGAGCCGGTCCAGGGCGGCCTCGATGTCGCCTTTTTCGGCGTCGCACCAGGTCAGGGGCCCGGTCGTCTCGATGGCCTTGGCGCTGTCGAGCCTGAGCGCGAAGGGGCGGTCGCCGCGGTTTAGACGGTCCGCGTCGGAGAGCCGCCGACAGGTTCCCGGATAGAGCGGTCCTTCCGTCCCCGCGGGCGCGCCCGGCGGGGCGTCATGGGGGGCGGCGCCGGAATTGCGGATCTCGGCGCGGATTTCCCGGCGCGTGCAGAAACACGGATAGACAAGCCCCCGGTCTTCGAGTTGCTCCAGCGCCCGGCGGTATTCGTCGAAGTGTTCCGACTGGCGGCGCACCGGGTGTTCCCATTCCAGCCCCAGCCATGCCATATCCTCGAAGATGGCGTCCTCGAATTGGGCTTTGATGCGCGACGTGTCGATATCCTCGATCCTGAGCAGGAACCGTCCCCTACTCTTTTGTGTCCCTGTCGCGGCTACGCCGCTCCCCGCCTCTTGTTGTGTCCCTGTCGCGGCTACGCCGTTCCCCGCCTTTTGGTCGGCGAACAACGCCGCATAGGCATGACCGAGATGCAGGTATCCGGTCGGGCTGGGGGCGAATCGGGT
>JAESSX010000006.1 GCA_016763915.1 Rhodospirillales bacterium | reverse complement strand
GCCGCCCCGCCACCGCCGGCACCGCCGACGACCCTGGGCACCGTGCCGGCAATTCCACCCCCCCTGCAGCCGCAAACGCCGGATACCGCACCAACACCGCCGGTACCGTTTCAGACGCCCACCGCGGGCCAGCCTGCGAATGCGAACACCCTGGTCTTCGGTGGAAACGCGCCCACCCAGCAGGCCGCCGAAGGCTTGCAGGTCTCCGTCATCACTGCGGCCGTCTCCACGACTGTCGCTACATCAACGGCGACAACGGCCAGCGTGGCCGGCGGAGAGTCTCTTGCCACCCAGAGCTTCTCCATCTCGGCCAAGGACACATCCGGCAATGGCGAGGTCCAGTTGGCGGTCGAGCAAGGCCTGCCCCAGTGGATGCGTGTCGAAGCTGTCGGTGACGGCACCATGACGCTCAAGGGCGACCGCCCGGAAGGTGACGAGACCACCTACAAGGTTCTGGTCAAGGTGAAGCGGGCCGATGGCGAGGAAGTCACCATCGTCGTAACGGTAGCGCCCGAAGGCAAGGCTATTAAGCCGCAAGGGGATGAGGATGGAAACGCCCCGGACGAGGCAACGCCGGACGAAAACCAGCAGACATCCAATGAGTGGTTGGGGCAATTCCTTGCGGAATTGACCGAGGGCCAAGGCCAGTATATCAACATTCTTGATGGAGAGAGCGAAAATTCCTTCTCGGCTCAGTTGGAATCGGAATCCCTTGAACGGGCGGCCTGGCTCAAAAACATGGCGGCATAATTTTTTTGTCAGGATTGAGGACGAAGGTGGAATGAAAAGACGGGGAGTGGCGTTGCATTTGTCCGGCTTCAGGGGCCTTGCAATGAGCGTCCTGGCGATGATCGTTTTGGCGGGGTGCACCGTCGCACCGAATTATTTTACGAAACAGGAAAAGCTCCAATTGGCGGCGAAAACGCTCGCTGCCGTCCAGGCGCAGCCGTTGCCGCAGGGACCGATCCCGTTGCACGAAGCCATGGCCCGCGCCCTGATCTACAACTTCGACAGCCGTCTCGACGCGTTGGAAGAGGATATCGCCCGAGAGCGCCTTGACGCTTCCTTCTGGAACTTTCTGCCCCAGTCTATCGCCTCCGGCGGCGGGATGCATCGTCGCAACACCCTCGCCACCAACAGTGAATCCGTCAGCACGGGCAGTGAATCGCTCGAGAAGTCCACCTCTACGGAACAGACCAAGCGCCAGGCGGACCTCCGCTTTACCTGGAACATCCTGGATTTCGGCGTCAGTTACTTCACCGCACGCCAGTCCGCAGATCAGGTGTTGATGGCCGAAGAACGCCACAAACGGGTCACCCGGGAACTCATGCAGGAGGTTCGGGGGGCTTATTGGCGGGCGGCGGCGTCCCAGCGGTTGCTCAGCAAGGTCAGAGCCATGCTGGTCCGGGTTGGTGACGCCATCGACAAGGCGAACAAGATCCAGACCGACCGTCTGCAAAAGCCGATGGAAACGCTCAATTACAAGCGCGGCCTCTATAGCAAACTGTTGCAGCTTCAGGAGTTACGGAAAACCCTGCTGACCTCCAAGCTGGAACTGGCCAGATTGATGAATCTGCCGCCGTCGTACAATTACAAGGTGGTCGTTCCGGCGAAAACACAGGCCCCTCCGGCCGATCTCGGCATGTCCGTGGAGGATCTGGAGATTTTGGCGTTACGCCTAAGGCCGGAATTGATCGAAGCCGGCTACAACGAACGCATCGCCGCGGCGGAGGTCAAGAAGGCCATGCTGCGCATGCTGCCGGGCCTCGAATTTTCGTTCGGCACCAACTACGACAGTAACAAGTTCCTGCTCAACAATACCTGGAACGAGTTCGGTCTCAAGATAACCTGGAACCTGATCAACTTTCTCAAAGGCCGGGACGACATAGAAATTGCGGAAAAGCAGGAAGCGGTCAGCACCCTGCGCCGTCAAACCCTGGGCATGGCGATCATGGCGCAGCTTAACATCGCCTATCTGGACTACATGGAGTCGGTGGCGTCTTATGATATCGCCAGCGAATTAACGCTGATCAATCTGGAAATTGAAAAAAACCAACGCGGCCAGGTGGGCCCGGTCAATCTGGGCGACCTGGAACTCATTCAGACGGAACTGAACAGCCTGGTGTCCAGGATCAAACGCGACGAGCAGTACGCCCAGGTTCAAAATGCGCTGGGC
The DNA here is from genome assembly GCA_016763915.1 of Rhodospirillales bacterium. Next base: position 6,316 of record JAESSX010000006.1, on the reverse strand, counting down.
CGCCTGATCTTCTCCGCCGGCGTCGATATTTATGGCGAACCGCCCGATACCCTGAATACGGAAAAACTTTCCGCGTTTCTCCGCAAGCGCGAAACGGAATGGTTGAACGAGGGTTTGTTCAAAAGTCATGTGCAGGCCAAATCGACGATTGAAGCGCCGGCTGAGAAAATTGCGGAGGAACCGGACCTTTTCGGCCTCATCGCGGCGCTCTTCCGCGACAGGAATATCGAACAAACCTCGATGACGGTTCCCTGAAGGAACAGCCATGCACCAGGCCTTTCGGTTGATCCGTGCGATAGCCCTGGCGGCACTGGCGAGCAGTCCGGCGCTGGCGACGGACACGTTGATCCAGGGCGTTGTCAAAGCCGGCGATGAAACCGTCCTGTCCGCGGAAATGGCCGGACGGATCAACAGGCTTCCCCTCGATGAAGGAGCGACATTCGGCAAAGGCGACCTGCTGGCCGGGTTTTCCTGCGATATCCTGCAGGCCCAACGCTCGGTTGCCGTCGCCGTCGTGGAAGGTGCCCGGGCCCAGGGCAATAATGCAAAGCGCCTCGATTCCTTAGGCGTGGCCGGGGCTCTCGACCTGGCGCTGGCCGAAGCCGCCCTGCAGGAAAGCCAGGCCGAGTTGAGGGTCGCCGAAGCCAGGACGCGCCTGTGCACGGTGCTCGCCCCATTTGCAGGGGTCCTGCTGTCGCGCGAGGTGGAAGAGCACGAAAGCGTCAATGTTATGACGCCGCTGCTCAAAATAGGACGTAGGGGGGCGTTGAGAATCGCCGTCATTGCCCCCGCCCAGTGGTTGGCCTGGCTCAAGCCGGGAGCATCGTTTTCCTTCGTGCCGCACGACGGGAAAACGGCGGTTCAGGGCAGGATTGACCAGATCGGGGCCGCCGTCGATGTCGCCAGCCAGACCGTCAAGGTGGAAGGCCTGCTGGAAAGCGAGGACGTTGCGCTGATTCCGGGTATGGGGGGCGTTGTGACCTTTTCCTTTCATTCCGAAAACAAGAAATGACGCAGGCCCCGTCCCAAAAACCTGAAATCGATACCCGACTGATGCATCTGTCGGCGGCCCTTCTGGTCGAACGGGATGTCCGTAACCGCCGCAACGCGCCGGACCTCGCTTATTATCTGGTCAACGAGACGGTCCGTGTTCATGAACACCAGTTGGGCTTTCTGCTGCTGCCAAAAGGGCAGGGGTGGGGGATCATGGCCGCCTCCGACGTGACGACTTTCGAGGAGACGAGCCCGCTCGGGGACTGGCTGCGTCGCATCGCAAAGGCCCCCGATACCGGCGTTGCGGTGCGGCTTCTGGAAACGGCCTCCCTGTCGCCGCCTGGGGAACTCTCCGACGCGCTTCCCGGCCAGATGATGTGGCTTCCGTTAGCCCACCCCGACGGCGGACTTGCGGGGCTGCTGATCCTGCTGCGGGACCACCCCTGGCAGGAGCGCGACCGGCTGCTGGCCGAGCCCCTGGCCGAATGTTACGGCCATGCCCTGATTGCCGTCGGCGACCGCCCATGGTTCCGCAGACCCAAGGGCGTCAAGGCCCGCATGATCGCCGGCGGCGTCGCCGCGTTTTTTATCGGCGCCGGATTTTGGCCGGTTTCCCTGACCGCCCTGGCACCGGCCGAAGTGGTCGCCGCCGACCCCGTTCCCGTCACCGCCCCTTTCGATGGGATCGTCTCCGAGGTGCCGGTGCGGCCCTACGAAACGGTAACCGCCGGTCAGACCCTGGTGCTCATGGACAACACCGAATTGACCATGGAACGCAATCTGGCCCGCAAGGTCCTGGCCGTCGCCGTGGCGGAACTTAACGGGCTCCGTCACCAGGCTTTTCTCAACCCGGGCAGCAAGGCGAAGTTGGCGGTGTGGGACAAGAAGGTGGAACTCCGCCGCCAGTCGCTGGCCAACGCCGAGGAAAAGCTTTCCCGTCACCGCCTGTCGTCTCCCAGCGCCAAGGTCGTGCTGTTCGATGATCGCTACAATTGGGCCGGGCGTCCGGCGAAGGCGGGGCAACGCCTGATGACCCTCGCCGATCCGGAAAGCCTGGAGGTTCAGATTGACCTTCCGGCGGCCAGTCTTATTCCGCTGAAGGAAGGCGACACGGTGACGCTGTTCCTGGATATGGCGCCCTCGCGCCCCATCAAAGCCCGGTTGTCGCGGATCGGATACCAGGCACGCGCCACGCCGTCCGGCATGATGGCTTACCGCTATCGGGCGTCGCTTGAAGAAAAGCGGAACGGCGCCGCGCTGGGGGCCCGGGGCACGGCGCGCCTGGAGGGCGAAATGGTGTCGTTGGCATATTCTCTGTTTCGACGCCCGATGGCTGCCTTGCGGCAGTTTCTCGGACTGTGACGGGGCCAGGCCATGGCCGCCGCCTCCATCACCGGTGATGCGCTGCCGCCTCTGCGCGAAGAATTGCGATTGGTCGGGCGGTCCCGCGACCCACGGGGGGAAGCCGTCTGGCTCGCCTATGATCCCCTGACCAACCGGTATCTGGAACTCAGGCCGCTGGCCTATGAAATCTTCTCCCGTTGGAGGATCGGCAGCGCTGCCAAGTTGATCGAGGCCTTGCGGCGCGAAACCCAGTATCGAATTGGACCGGGAGATATGGACGCCTTCGTCCAGTATCTTCGCGAAAACCAGTTGTTAAGGGGCCTCAAATCACCCCCACCCGCAAAGGACCACCCGGCCTGGGTCAAGGCCCAGAAGTTGCTGACCCTTGCCGTTTTCTTTCGCTTGCGCCTGTTGCGCCCGGATGCCGCCCTTGGCCGATTGGCGCGATCCGCCGACCTGTTCTTCAGCCCCGTGTTCTGGCTTTTAACAGCCGTTCTCGGGGTCAGCGGTTTGATGCTCGTAATCCGCCAATGGGATGTCTTCGCCCAGACCTTCACCGGCTTCCTCGACGTTCGCGGCATGGCCGTGCTTTTGACCGCTATTGTGTTCTCCAAGATCGTTCACGAGTTGGGCCACGCCCTGACGGCCAAGCGATTGGGCTGCCGGGTGCCGGCCATGGGATTGGCGTTTATACTGGGCATGCCGTTGGCCTATACGGACGTGAGTGACACCTGGCGGCTGGTCAGGCGGCGCGACCGGCTGAAGGTATCGGCGGGCGGAATCCTGGCCGAGACGGCGCTTGCCGTCTTTGCCACCTGGGGGTGGCTGATCCTGCCCGAGGGGCCGGCGCGCGGCGCCTGCTTCGTGGTCGCCGCCACCGGTTGGGTGGCGACGCTGATCGTCAACCTCAACCCGTTCCTGCGTTTCGACGGCTGCTACATGCTGTCCGACGTCCTGGGCATCCGGAACCTGCAGACGCGGAGCTTCCGGATGGGAAAATGGGCGCTGCGTCGCTTGTTGTTCGGTTGGTCGCCGCCATCGCCCGAACTGGGGACAAGGCGATTCAGGGCATTTCTGACCGGCTTTGCCTGGCTGACCTGGTCGGTTCGCGCCGCCGTCTTCTTCGGCCTGGCGATCCTTGCCTACGTTCTGTTCGGCAAACCTTTCGGCACCATCATGGCAGTGTTCGAAATCTGGCTCCTGGTGGCCACGCCCGTTTTGATGGAGATACGGGAATGGGTCCGCGAACGGCGGCAATGGCTGGGGCAGCGGCGCGCCCATGTTACCCTGGCCCTGTTTGGACTGTTGCTGGCGTGGCTTCTGATACCACAAAGCTATCGCTTGTCTCTGCCCGCCGTACTGGCGCCGGCCGAACGTCAATGGGTTCATTCGCCGAGGGCGGCGATCATCGTCGAGGCCCCCTCCGACGACATGGCTGTCGCCAAAGGACAGAATATTCTCGTTATCAGGGACCCCGAACTGGACCACGCCATCGCCCAGTCGAAACGTCGCCTGGAGATGATCAAGCTGGTCCTGCGCCAGAGCGCCTCGACCCAGATGGCGGCCCGCCAGCAGGCCGTGATCGACCAGGAACTGGCGCAGGAACAAACCGCCCTCGACGGACTTTTGAATCAGAAACGGATGCTGACGGTGGCCGCTCCTTTTGGCGGACGGATTACGGAAATCGACCCCCTGTTAAGGCCCGGACACTGGACCGACCCCGGTCAGCCCCTGTTCATGGTGGTCGGGGGCGGGCAGGACCGCCTGCTGGCTTATGTGGACGACCGCGACCGCTCCCTGATCGAGGTCGGGGGCAAGGCGCGTTTTTACCCCGAATCGCCGGACTTTCCGGTGATGGAAGGCGTCGTCGCCCATGTCCAGGTGGTGCCCGCGGAATACCTGGCGGAACCCCTCTTGTCCTCCACCCACGGCGGGGAAATCCCGGCCAGAAAAGACCAGCAGAAACGCCTGGTCCCCGAACACAGCCTCTACCAGGTCTCCATCATTGTACCGGGATTGAAAGAGGGGGCCTCCGGCCAGGTCCTCCGCGGCACGGTGCAGTGTGACAGCAAACCCTATTCCCTGGCCGGACTGATCCTGGACCGCTTCCGCGCTTTGTTCGCCAGGGAAACGGGGTTTTAACAAAAGTGCGTTTTAGATTTGAGTGCGGGACTGCGTTATGCCGATCGGAACAATCCGCTTGCGTTGGCAACAGGTTCGGGGAAACGCCATGCACCCCCTTGCGCCCTGGTGCGCCACATCCCCCCCAAACCTTATTGTAACCACTTGAAATAACACATTTTGCGCACCCCGCCCCCGGGCGGGGCTTGAGGCGATGACGGCGTTGGATTTCCGGGCGACCTTGGGACGTCGTCCTATGAGTGCCATAATGCCGCAGTCTGTCCACCAGGAGATCAGCGCCATGAGCGGCCCCCGTTACATCAAGCCCGACACCCTGAGCCTGCATGCCGGCCAGCGCCCCGACCCGGTCCATGGGGCGCGCGCGGTGCCGATCTATCAGACCACGTCCTATGTGTTCGACGACACCGATCAGGCCGCCGCCCTGTTCAACCTGGAGCGCGCCGGGCATCTCTATTCGCGCATCTCGAACCCCACGGTGGCGGTGCTGGAGGAACGCATCGCGGCGCTCGAAGGGGGCGTCGGCGCGGTTTGCACGGCCAGCGGCCAGGCGGCGCTGTGCCTGGCGGTGATGACCCTGATGGACGCCGGCGCTCATATCGTCTCGTCGCAATCCATCTATGGCGGCTCGCACAATCTGTTCATGCATACCCTGCCGCGCTTCGGCATCGAGACCAGCTTCGTCAATCCGCGCGACCCTTCGGCCTTTAGGTCAGCGATCAGGCCCAACACCCGGCTGGTGTTCGCCGAGACCCTGGGCAACCCGGGATTGGAGGTGCCCGACATGCCGGCCATCGCCGAAATTGCCCATGACGCCGGCGTGGCGCTGTTGATCGACAATACCTTCGCCACGCCGTATCTCTGCCGGCCGCTGGAGTGGGGCGCCGATCTGGTGCTCAATTCGATGACCAAGTTCATCGGCGGCCACGGCATCGCCATCGGCGGGGTGATCGTCGACGGCGGCCGCTTCGACTGGGAGGCGTCGGGTAAATTCCCGACCCTGACCGAACCCTATGCCGGCTATCACGGCATCGACTATGCCGAAGAATTCGGCCCCCAGGCCTTCCTTATGCGCGCCCGCACCGAGGGCCTGCGCGATTTCGGCGCCTGCATCAGCCCGACCAACGCCTTCCATATCCTGCAGGGGCTGGAGACCTTGCCGGTGCGCATGGCCCGTCACGTTGAGAACGCCCGCGCCATCGTCGAATTCCTGGATCATCACGACGCCGTCGAATGGGTGATCTGGCCCGAACTGGCCGATCATCCCGACCGGGAACTGGCGGCCAGGATGCTGCCCAAGGGGCCCGGCGCGATCTTCAGCTTCGGCATCAAGGGCGGCCGTGCGGCGGGCAAGCGCTTCATCGAAGGGCTGAGCCTGTTCTCCCACCTCGCCAACGTGGGCGACGCGAAATCCCTGGTTATCCATCCCGGCTCGACCACCCACCAGCAGATGGACGCGGCCGCCTTGCAGGCGGCGGGCATTGATGAGGGTCTGGTGCGGCTGTCGGTGGGGCTCGAGGATATCGACGATCTGCGCTCCGACCTCGCCCACGCCCTCAAGTCGTCCCAGAAAGGCTAGCCATGGACATCACCGTCGACGCCAATCCGGTCTTCGCGGCGACCGGCGGGCAACCCTTCGAGGACGGCCGGCCGACCATCGTCTTCCTTCATGGCGGCGGGATGGATCATAGTGTGTGGGCCCTGCAGACGCGTTATTTTGCCTATCACGGGCGTAACGTCCTGGCCGTCGACCTGCCCGGCCACGGCCGCACGCCGGGGCCGGTGCTCGGAACCATCGCCGCCATGGCCGATTGGGTGATGGCGCTGCTCGATGCCCTCG
>JAESSX010000139.1 GCA_016763915.1 Rhodospirillales bacterium | reverse complement strand
TGCGGAAGCGGATGATCTGCTCGCGCTGCATGATCTTGGTCGCCGAGGGGAGGAAGATGATCTGCGAAAATATCACGCCGTAGAGCGTCGTGCATAACGCCACCGCAAGTCCCGCGCCCAGCGTCGACGGATCCCCGCCCATGCTGCCGAGCATGATGATCAGGCCGACGAGCGTGCCGATCATGCCGAAGGCCGGCGCCGCCGCGCCCATTTTCTTGATGATATCCACCAGCACCGTGTTGCGCCCGAAGCTGGTCTCGATGGTGTTGTTCATGATTTCGCGGACTTCCTCGCCGGAGTAGCCGCTGATCACCATGTCGACGCCGAACGAGAGGAACTTGTCTCCCTTAACCGATTTCTTGGCTTCCTGTTCGAGCGCCGGAATGCCGTTCTTCTGCACGGCGTAGGCCCATTTGATGATGCGTCCGACCTCGGCCTTCAGCACCCCGCGCCCCATTCCCGGCGACGCAAAGATTTTGATCATCACCTTAAACGACAAAATCACGTAGCGGGGTTCGTAAGAAATGAACGCTGCCGCCAAGGTTCCACCGCAAACCATGACGAAGCTGGAGACGCTAATGAAGATTGCGTAGTCGTCCGTGGCGGTGACGATGGCGCTAAGAAACAAGCCCATCGCGGCCATAAACGCGCCGATCGTTGCTAATGACATGCCCTATTCCTGCTTTCGAAATCAGTTCACGGCAGTCTTTACGGGCCCCTGACGGCCCGCGTCCCCCCATAGGGATTCCCTAACCTTATACCGAATTCTTGATAAAATCTTAATCCGTTATGTCGCAATCCGATAAATGAACAATAAGGACGTTAAATTCATTCCTCCGAAATCGTCGATTAACGCTCCCTGAATGCTTCGTGGCGGAGTTTCAGGATGGGTCTGATCAGGTAGTCCATGACCGCTTGCCTGTATGAATGTCGACAGTGGCCTGCATGCCGGGAACGATCGGAAGCGAGCCTTCTTCCTCGCCAAGATAATTCTTGTCCGTTTGGACGATGACCAAGATGACGCCCAAAAACACGACCGCGAACGGCAGGTCCGCCACCAACAGCGCCGAGGCGCCGGAAAGCGTGTTGCGGACCACGTAGACGTCGCGGAAAAGCGATTGCCAGTGGTTCACCGGCTTGGACTCAAGCATGTGTAGCGGCAGCCCCATCAGCTTGTCGTACAGGCGCTGGCCAACCAGAACATCGACCCGCAAGGCCACCGACTACATAATCCGGGACCGGGCCATGCGTAGGATGTAGTCGAAAATTATGACAAAAATCATGCCGATGGCCAGGCCCCAAAGGGTGCTGATCCCGGCGCTGGCGATCACCCGGTCGTAGACCTGGAGCGTGAACACCGGCACCGCGAGCGCCAACAGGTTGGCGAAAAGCGACATCGCCAAAACCTTCCGAAAAATCAGCTTCAGCGGCTCCAGGAAGGGCTTGAGCCAGGCGCGTGAAGGGGGGTCACTCATGGCAAAAAATATGCGGCTCCCAAGCAAATGACGCTAGCCTATGTTGGCGGCGATTTTATGGCGCTGGCGGGGCCTCGGGGGCTTAAGGCATCTGTTTTCGAAACCGGCGCCCCATGGTTGGGGACGACTGACGGGGGGTTCAGGCGAATCGGCGGGCATGGGGGACCCGAGGAGCCTGAGAATTACGGCTTGACCCCGAAACGGCGGACCTGTTGTAGTACCGTGTGTCCGGGAGCCAATTAAGGGGGTTGAAGTCCGGTGACGAAGTTCAGGATTCATTTTAATGGTTTCGCCCGCAGCCGGAGAGGACGGCCGGATGCTTAAGTTCCTGCGCTCCGCCTTCAGCTTCGAGAGGCTTTTGAGCGTGGCCCTCCTTTCGGGGTTCATGTTCCTGTATTACGTCGACCCCTATCCAGTGCAGTTCCTGCGCCTGAAGACGTTCGATTTTTACCAACAGCAGAAACCGCGTGAAATTCCCCCGCCTCAGGGCAAGCCGGTTACCATCATCGACCTCGACGAGGAAAGTCTGGCCGAAATCGGCCAATGGCCGTGGCCGCGCACCACCGTCGCCAAGCTTATCCAGAACCTGATGCAGATGGGCGCCGCCTTGGTCGCCTTCGACATCGTATTCGCCGAGCCCGACAGGATGAATCCGAATAATATTCCGGATACCGTGGTCGGCCTCGACGAGGCCACCAAGGCCAAGCTTAGGGCGCTTCCCAGCAACGACGAGATCATGTCCCGGGTGATCCGCAAAAGCCGCGTCGTGTTGGGCCAGGCCGGTTACTGGGAAAAGCTGGAAACCAAGAAGGGCCCGCCGATCAAGAAATCCGTGGCGCTCCTGAAGCAGGGTAAGAACGTCAACCCGGCCTTCTTCCTGCCCCGGTTCCAGTCGCTGATCCGCAACGTGCCGGTGCTTGAAAAGCATGCCACCGGCCACGGCATCTTTTCCCTGGTCCCGGAACCTGACGGTATCGTCAGAAGGGTGCCGACGCTGTTCGTTTATGAAAACGAGCTGTATCCGTCGCTGGCGGTCGAGATGCTGAGGGTTGCGGTAAACCGCAAATCCATTCTGGCCAAAGCCAACGTCGCAGGCATCACTTTTCTGGGCGTGCACAAGAATCTCCAGATTCCGACCGATAGCCACGGCCGGGTGTGGCCGTATTTCTCGAAAAGCGACAAATCCAAGTACGTCTCGGCCAAGGACGTGCTTAACGGAACAGCCGACCCGGCGCTGATCAAGGGCAAGCTGACCATCGTCGGCACGTCGGCGGTCGGGCTTCTGGATATTCGCGCCGTGCCGACGGAGCCGGTCATTCCCGGAGTCGAGGTCCACGTGCAACTGATCGAGTCGGCGATGCATAAAAAATGGCTTTCGCGGCCCAATTATTTCATCGGTGCCGAGCTGGCATTGATCCTGTTCGGTGGCTTGGCGATGATCATTCTGGTCCCTTGGGCCGGCGCCAAATGGACCATGGGGCTGTTCCTGCTCGTCTCCGGCGGTGCCGGGGCCACGTCGTGGTACCTGTTCGCCGAACACCGATTGTTGTTCGACGCCGGCTACGCGATCATTTCGATCCTGCTTCTCTATACCGTCCTCACCTATACCGGTTACGCCAAGGAAGAAGCCAGTCGGCGCCAGACCCGGGATGCGTTCTCCAAGTATCTGTCGCCCGACATGGTCGCGCGCGTCGCCGAAAACCCCGGGGAACTGAAACTGGGCGGCGAGAAACGCGAAATGACCCTGTTATTCTGTGACGTTCGCGGTTTCACCACCATTTCCGAACAGTTCGATGCGGTCGGCCTGACGGCGCTGATCAACAAGCTGCTGACGCCATTGACCAATGCCATCCTCGATCGTCAGGGAACGGTCGACAAATACATGGGCGACTGCATCATGGCGTTCTGGAACGCGCCTCTGGACGACGACGAGCATATCTACAATGGCTGTGTCTCGGCCCTGGCGATGCTGGCCGAGATGGGGCCGCTGAACGACCGGCTTGAAATTGAAGCCAAAGAGGAAGGCCGCAAGCATATCCCGCTTAAAGTAGGCCTTGGCCTGAATACCGGCGAATGCGTGGTCGGCAATATGGGGTCCGACCAGCGTTTCGATTATTCGGTGCTCGGCGATACGGTCAACCTGGCGGCGCGCCTGGAAGGGCAATCCAAGAGCTACGGCATGAACGTGGTCCTCGGCCCGACCACCAACGCGGCGGTTACGGACCGGATGGCGACCATCGATCTCGACTACATTCAGGTCAAGGGCAAGACCGAGGGCACCTATATCTACGGCCTGATGGGGGACGCGGAGGTCAAGGCCGGTCCCAGGTTCGTGGCACTGCAAAAGAAAATTTCCGACGCGGTGGACAGCTATCGTCAACAGCGTTTCGACGAGGCCGCGGGAATGTTTAAGGAAATCCGCCGTCTCGGCTCCGACGAGCACAAGCCCTGGCACCTCGAAGTCAACCTGGATGTGCTCTGCGATCTCTACGACGAGCGCATCGCCGAATACAAAATAAACCCGCCGGCCGCCAACTGGGACGGCGTCTTCATCGCGACAACGAAATAGGGGAAAGATAACTAGAAATGGGGGGAAAATAAGCAGGAAGGAGACCGGATATGGATAAAGCTTTCGAATATCTGAACGACAACGACCGCGCTCTGCTGGAGAAAAAAGGCGAAGTCCTGGAGGTTGAAAAAGATCATGTGATCCTAGAGGAAGGCGATCGCCGCCGCGCCCTTTTCGTGATCTTGGAGGGGTCTTGCCGGGTCGTACTGTCACTCCGGGGCAAAGACGAAACCGTCGCCAGCCTCACCCGGAAGGAATTTTTCGGCGACATGAATTACCTGGAAGGGATCGGCGCCAGCGCCAACGTCATCGCCAATGAGCCGACCAGGATTCTGGTCATCACGCCCGAGAAAACCCAGGCCCTGCTCGCGGCCGATCCCAGCCTGGCGATGCGCTTTTATCATTCCCTGGCGATCAGCCTGTCCCGGCGCCTGCGCGCGACGACAAGCAAGCTGGTAGAAGAATAAGGGGGGCCGGCCGCTAGTCCTTGATATCGCCGAACACGCCCCATTCTATCAGGTGGTTCGTCATGTCCATCTGGAAATTACAGCCCTTACGCGCCACGCGGGCGCCCGCGGGGAGGCCGAGCGCCTCGGGGTCGGTTTCGCCGGAGCTGGTCATCAACAGGAACTTGGCGTTCGACAGGGCATCGATGGCCTTGAACGCGTGCGCCATTTCGACGCCGTTCATGTCCTCGTTGACCATGCAGGCGCCGATGATATGGGGCGGGTTGGCGGGCCCGATTTCGACGGCCTCGACGGCGGTTTCGGCAAGGCTGACCCGAAAGCTGCACGATGCAAGTTCTTCGCCGATGATCCGGCGTTGCAGGCCCTTCGGCAGGACCAGCAAAAAGCCGATGTCGCGGGTTATCTGGTCGGTGGGGGTGGCGTTCACCGTAACGGTGCCGCTGTGCGGCAAGGCGCGCAGGATTTCCGTGGTTTCGCTGTCGCCCGGGTTTTCGCCGTGATCGGCAATGACCCGGATGGCGTCGGTATAGGCCTGGATGGCAGGCAGATGGTCGGGGCCGATCTTGCCGGCAGTCTCGATATAATCCTCCAGGGCGTGGGCGATCATGGTGATGGCGGGAAACAAGGCAGGAAGCATTGGTTTCCTGAAATAAAGAACATTTCCGGTATTACTTCGACGTCATCACCCAGACGCCGTTCCAGTCCTCGGGCGGTTCCGCCTTAAGGTGTTCGCAGCGCTCGATATAGGTTTGCGCCAGTTTGTCGTTTTCGTTGGCCTTGATCGCTTCTTCGAAGCGGCTGATTCCCTTGTCCCAATTGCCGTTGCGGTATTCCTTCACCCCTTCGTTGAAGTAGTTCACGTTGTCCATCAGGTTGGGATACGTCTCGTCCGTGTGGTAGTCCAGGACCTCGTAAACGCCGACCGGTTCGGTCTTGCCCTTGACCACGACCATGTCGATGTCGCGCATGCGGTAGGTGCCTTTCAGCTTGGCTTTAGTGAACTCGCTGATCAGGATGCGCGCCGAATACTGTTTGCACGCCGATTCCAGCCGCGCCGCCAGGTTCACGCCGTCGCCGATCATGGTGTAGTCCATGCGCTTGGGTGAGCCGATGTTACCCGACACCACCATGCCGGTGTTGAGGCCGACCCCGTGGTCGACGGGGTCTTCGCCGCGGGCCACGCGTTCCACGTTCCATTCCCAAAGTTCGACGATCATGGAGATGGCGGCGCGAACGGCGCGGTCCTCGTCGTCTTCGTGGGAGACGGGAATGCCGAACCCGGCCATGATGGCGTCGCCGATGAACTTGTCCAGCATGCCCCCTTCGCGCGTGATGCAGTCGACCATGATGGTGAAGTATTCGTTCAGCATCTGCACCGTGTCTTGGGCGCCCAGGGCCTCGGTGATGGCGGTGAACGAGCGGATATCGGAAAACAGCACCGTGATTTCGCTGCCTTTGCCGCCGAGAAAATCCTCGCTGCTGCCGTCGCTCATCAACTGGTCCGCAATGCCGGGGTCCATGTAGCGCGACATGGTCGATTTCATCCGTTTTTCGTTGCTGATGTCCTCGATCATGATCATCGATCCGAGTTTCTTGCCGTCTTCGCCGATCAGCGGCAGCAGGTTGACGTTGGCGGAAATCGTTTCTTTCTCGTCTTCGTCCCCGAATTCCAGTTCCGCGTCCATGAGGACGTCCTGTTCCAGGGTTTCTTCGACCTTTTGGATGCGCTCCATCAACCAGGCGTTGGCGCCGACGAAAAAGTCTTCGGCCTGTTTGCCGATGATATCGTTTATCCCGGTTTTTATGATTCGCAGGCCCGCGGCGTTGCAGGTGACGACCTTGCCGTCTTCGTCCATGGTGATGACGCCGTTGGACATGCTCTCCAGCATGCTTTCGTTGTAGTTCTTCATGTTATGGACGTCTTCGAACAACTTGGCGTTCTCCAGCGCGATGGAGACCTGCGAGGTAAACGCCTTGAGGCGGGTTTCGTCTTCATCGGTGAACGGGCCGCCGCTTTTGTTCAGCACCTGGGTGACGCCGATGGTCTTGCCGCCCTTGTTGACCACCGGGATGCACAGGATGGAGCGGGTGAAATAGCCGGTTTTCTTGTCGAAGGCCGGATTGAAGCGCAGATCGGCATAGGCATAGGGGATATTGATCGTCTTGCCCGACGTGAACACCGCGCCGGCAATGCCCATGGAATTGGGCAGGCGGATTTCGCCCAGGCTGTCGCCCATGGCGACGCGGGAAAACAGCTCGTCGGTCTT